>JADFXG010000001.1:300000-477006 GCA_015233895.1 Nitrospirota bacterium
CCGCTAACAACAACTAACTCGCCGGGAGCTAGTCCCTCTTCAACAGATGTTATGTCATTCTGGCTTTCACCAGCTTTAATCAATCGCACAGAGGCTGTGCTGTCATTCGCCTTTACAACATACACAAACATACCCTTTTGAGTACGCTGAATGGCGGCTGACGGCACAAGGACGGCATTGTGTTTAAGATCAAGAAGTAGTTTTATGTTAACAAACTGGTTAGGGAAAAGTTCGTTGTGTTCATTTGGAAATTTGGCTTTGAAGCGTACAGTTCCGGTGTTTATGTCTATTTGATTGTCAATAGTCAGAAGTTGTCCTGTAGCAAGTTTGCGGCTTTGCTGCCTGTCGTAAGCATCAACCACAATCGGAGCGCCTTTTTGTAACTTTTCTAGTGCACGGGGAATGTTGTCCTCGGCAATGGGAAACACCACAGAAATTGGCTTTAACTGAGTGACAACAACGATTGGGGTAGCATCGTTTGCGTGGATGATGTTTCCCGGGTCAACCTGTCTTAGTCCGACTCTACCACTTATCGGTGAAGTTACCTTAGAATAATCCAGTTGAAGCTTAGCATTATCAACCTGTCCTTTATCGGCTTTGATAGTGCCTTCATACTGTTTGACCAGCGCCTCCTGGGTGTCGAGCTGTTGTTTTGAGACGGAATCCTGCTTAAACAGTACCCTATATCTTTCCACATCAAGTTGTGAGTTTTTAAGCAGCGCCATATCCTTAGCTAACTGCCCTTCGGCCTGAGTCAACTGGATTTCAAAAGGCCGTGGGTCAATTACTGCTAAAACATCCCCTTTCTTAACCAATTGACCCTCTTCAAACAGAATTTTCATCAACTGGCCATCAACGCGGCTCTTTATGGCTACAGTGCTAAGCGGTATAACTGTGCCAAGACCGTTAAGATATGTTCCAATATCACCGGTTTTAACCTCAGCTACCTCAACAGGCGGAATCTGTGCCGGAAATTTAGAATTCTTACCGCCAGATGGTTTACCCTCTGTTTTTTTATCTGAATCAGCACCAAATACATAGACAGTCAGTGAGGCCAACAGGAACAACACCAACGATATGGTTATGCTGCGTTTCACCCTTGAGCGTGAATTTGTCAGTTTTTGATTTGTATTTTTAGTCAATGTATTTTCTTATGAACTCTTGTGAATTATACTCTATTAGAATTCTTTTTTCAATAGTTAGACACATCATAACAGAAAAAGGTTTAGCGTGTATTGCTACAAACTTACATTAAATTACGCCAATATCACTGATACGTACCCATCCTGTTTTACCATCAGACCGTTTAATTTTATACCACTCGTTGTTGACATCAACCACATCTGCCATCATTCCCTCGTACATGGTAAAAAAAACGGTTGCTTTCTCAAAAGGCTCATATCTGACGTCTGCTCTTTCAACTAACACTACTGCCTCTTTTAAGCTGATTCGCTCATAAAATACGTAAGACGACAAAAGAAACAAACACGTAGCTATCAATATTATCATGTTTGCATATTTTTTTATCTTCTCAAAGTAAATACTAATAGTAAGTATAGCCATAATAAAAACGTAGAGTAACAGCAGAAAAACAGTCAGCCCGTTTGTAGTAAAAATATCGAAAACCTTGTCTATGCGGCGCTCTATCCATGATTTAATATTTCCAATGCTTTGTCGGTTTTTTACTAAAGAATCGGCATACTCAGAGTTTGCCCTTAAATCGTTATCTGAGGGTATGAGTCTCTTTGCCTTTTCGTAATATAATATTGCATTGCCGATGTTGTTCTTTTTGATGTAACAGTTCCCCATGTTGTAGTACAGGTTGCCGCTTTCGTAGCCCTCTTTAACCAGTGTTTCGTATTGTTTCAGGGCATCATCGTATTTTCCGGAAACGTAAAATGCCGAAGCCTTTTTAAATACTTCTTCTGCACTATCAGCTGCCACCATCTGAGGCAGTATAGCTATGGCAATGATGAGCATTAGCAGAAATAATTTAAAGTGTCTTTTCATTCGTCTCACTAAAGCGTCCTTTCAGTTTTATCGATAAAATCTTCAAGGTGTTTAAAAATCCTTTCCATTTCAGAGCTGCTGTCAACTGAGCCGCCTTTAGCGTATCGCGCTAACTCGCATGCTCTTAGAATCTCTTTAAGCAACTGTGTTTCCACGCCTTTTTGCTCTAACAGAGCACAGATTTTCTCATCTGCTGCCTCACCCGGTGGCAGGTGGAGCTTATTACCCAGGTATTCATAAACGGTTTTGTGCACCGTGTTATAGAATTCCTCTTCTTTTCCAGTTTTAAGATACTCACGGGCTGCTCTTATTCCCTGCCGTGCCTGCTTAGGAGCCCTTAATCTCCTTACATATTGTATATCGTTACGCAGCCGCTTGCTCCTTTTTGCGTATATAAGCGCTAATATGTAGATTAACAGGGGCAAAAACCAGAGTGATAAAAACATAGGATTTCTGTAAAGCATCTGCTGCATGTCCGATATTTTAACAAGATTTCCGGGATGTTCCTTTATAAACACCACATCCTTTGCAAACACCTCTTTTTCAGTGGGAGCAGTGCCCTGAACTTTTGGCTGCTCCACGATTTTAGCCGCAGTTGCCGTAGCCGCTCCTGTCACATTTAATGGAAACGGCCCCTTTTTTACTGTCCTGTATGCTTTTTCATCCGGGTCAAAATACGAAAACACAACCTCAGGGATTTCCGTAATTGTGTTTGTCAGAGGTATAACCGCCTCCTCAAAACTCTTAGAGTTTTTATCCTGCTTAATCTGAGGTTCGTAGTATTTAAGACCGGTTTTCTCTTCAAGTTCCGGCTTTGTAATGGTGTTAATATTACCTTTTCCCGTATAGGTCACTTTTAAAGTAACCGGGTCTCCGGTTCTTACATTTTCGGGAGTGACGGAGGCATTCATTTCAAATTTACCGATTGCTCCACTAAATCCCTTCGGTTTTCCCTCCTCAGGCAGTGGCAGGACTTTGACGGCGACAGTCTCTGATTTTAATTTAACAGGCTCCGGCCTGACCGAAGAAAAAACATTGTTAAAGAAATCATCGTCAAACATCCCGCCGGGAGACATCCTCCGGTTTTCCTTTATCATGATGTTACAATCCAGTGAGGCAGGCCCAAGTTTCATAGAGCCACTTGCGGTGGCTGCAAAGGCAGTTGTTGTAAACTCCAGAGTTTCATAAGTTACTCCATTTATGTTTTCTGTGGTTTGAACTGGTTTTTCAAAAGAGCTGACTGAAACCCCATCACCAGTCACCTGTGGAAAGGTCACGTCACGTACTGCAATGTCTTTAACGTAAAGTTTAACCCTTACCGTGAATATTTCGTTTACATAAACTGATGTCTTAGATGGTTTCAGAGTTATAAATAGCCGGTCTTTCATGCCTCCGGTATCTTTAGATGCTCTCTTTTGCTGCTGAGTGTTAGCCGTCTGTGGCTGAGACGCTCCATTGTCTGTAACTGTTAAGGTTATAGCATTAGAAGAGTAAGTCTTACCTTCATATTGTGTGGAGAGCGGACCTATTTTAAACTCCCCTTTTTTCATCGGCACTAAAGAGTAGTTATAGGAAACCGCGCTTGACATAGCGCCGTTTATTATAGACATCTGAGTAGAGGATCCCATGTAGTTAACTGAGAAATCATCAATTTGTGGCGGATTAGGCTGCGGCACCCCCCTGTCTCCGGTAAATGTCAAACTTAACTGCGTACCCTCGCCTATTGAAAGTGTAGTTTTACCAACTGATAACTCAAATTTCAAATCGGCAGCATGCAATGCAGGAGCCGCTGTCAACAGTATTAATAACAACAGCACTGTCAGTTTTTTCATATCTTTAATATTATACAAAAAAATTGTGGAGTTTGAAAATATTTAGCATGAGCCGAATTAAAATCTTATATTACAGACTCATAGAAAGAGCTTGCAATTTGGTGATAAATATGTCAACATTCAGTAATGAGGGATACTCGGCTAATTTCGTGGATAAAAGCAGCACGAAGGGATTTTGAAGAATTTCCCAAATTCGTGCAGGTTGGTATAATGAGAGCGCTTACGATGGCAGCCGAGGGCGGCAAAGCGGACATAGCCAAGCCTTTTAAAGGTGTTGACGACGGTGTCTTTGAAATAGCACTTAAACATCGAGGGGAGGCCTTCCGCCTCCTCTATGCCATGAAAATTGACGTGAACATTTGGGTCATTCATGCCTTTCAGAAAAAATCAGAGTCGGGGGTCAAAACACCTCAAATGGAGGTTGACCTTATCAGAGAACGCTTAAAACGATTAAAGGAGGCTCTACAATGGAAGACGATTTCGAATTGATACACGGCAGCGGGAACGTGTTCCGCGACTTTGGACATCCTAACGCCAGCGTTGAACAGGCGCGTGCCATCATTGCGGCAAAAATCATCAGCATTCTGGACGAACGCAAGCTCACAACACGCGAGGCCGAAAGGCTTACAGACGTGTCTCATTCGGAGTTTTCGCGCATTCGAAATGCGCGGCTTGCGCGCTTTACTCTTGACCGGATGATTACGATTCTTGAAAAACTTGACGAAGATATTGAAGTGGATGTTACCTTCAAACCACGTCATTCTCTGCAACAAGGTGTGCACGCCTAAGGCGCGATGACCGAGCGACCGGCCTTGAGGTTAAAAATGTAGCTCTTTGAAGAGCGTGACGACCACCCATGTCACAAGGCGCGAAAAACTATTTTGACACTCTTATCCATTTCGATGTATATTGAGTATATGAATTTACTGAATTACATTCATGATAATGTAAAAATGAAATCAGAAGAAAACTTAAAGCGTCCGGTGGGAATCCTACAACTTGAAATAAATTCTGAGGACATATTCGATAGATCTAAAATCAGTTTTATACTTTTTAGTAGAGTTGAAGGCAAATTTTATTACAGACTAGAACGTGATGAATTGCTAAATATATGCTTTTATCATTCTTCTCCAGGCACTGATACAAGAGTGTCTTCTGTAAACATAGAACCATTAACAGGAAATGACAAGATAAATTGTACAATCTCTTGGCATCCAGATTCTATCTCATTAAAAATAGAAGGGCAAAATCCTAAACTTCTAAAACAAAGCACCGGTATAATCTCAGATAAGAAGTTTAGAGTTGATACAGATGGGAATTTAGTTCAAATAGGTGATGTTGGCGTAAGGACAATGAATGTTAACATAGTAGAAAATAGAAAGAGAACATTACAACCAACCGCTATTGATGCATGGAATAATACCATTGAAGGAATAAATATCCTAATAAGCGGTGAATCTAATAATCCTGAGACGGCTCATATTTATGATGTGGTTAATACAAACTTTATTATAGTGATGCTTGTGACTGGTTTTGAGACATACTGCAAAAAACGATTTATAGAGTTGGAAGAGGAAGGAATAATTGTAAGTATTGATAAATTATTTTATGAGTTCATATCAAATCGCGAGAGAGACAATGGTGCAGTTGAAAGAATTAAAACAGAAGCTAGTGCTAAAGGTATTTCACTGCTGAAAAAGCTTATCGAGGAAAATAGAATTGACTTCCAAAACTACGAAAGATGTAAAGATGCGTATAACAAAGGTTACAATATAGTATTTGGTAAAAGCCTAAATTTAAAAAACACTTTATTGGAACAGATTCAAACTAACATAAAATATAGACATAAAATAGTACATGTTTCTGCTATAGATGTTATCTTAGATCGAAACAAAGGGCTTGTGTTTGCTAATAAAGACTATGCCCAAAAAGCTATCGCTGCATTTACATAATTTATTAACAGTCTGCACAAGGCTACATTAAACTTACACATAATGAATTAGAGCTTCACTTCCGCTTTAGATAACAACCATACAACCGCAAATGCCTCAATAAAGTTGAGGAGTTTGTAACGATGCCAACACAGTTAGACGATAGAAGGCAACTTGAGACCGTTGCAAAATTCCCAAAATGGGGGAAAAGTATTTCCCAATTAATACCGAGTAGCAGCCTAAAATATAATAATGATGAGATTACCACGTCGCTATCGCTCCTCGTAATGACGGATAGGTACGCCCACGCACAGCCCACGTCGCTATCGCTCCTCGTAATGACGGATAGGTACGCCCACGCACAGCCCACGCCGTCATTGCGAACCACCGCAGGGGGTGTGGCAATCTCATCCTTTTTCTATAACATTTTGTTATATTTTTGAACTCAACTTTGGTGTTATAATATTTTTGCAACGGTCTCAAAATTGGTATTACCAGTCTTTTGTAACCTTTGGGTAGCCGCCTTTTTTCTCATCAGCCAAAGCACGTGGCAAACTGTCGTTTTCAAGGCCGTTTAGAAGTGTCTTAGCCTCTTCTTTTGACATTTGACGAGGTTGTTTACCCTTTTCACCCTGCTTATTGTCCTTGTCTTCAGACTTATTTTCCTGAGGTGATTTTGAGGCGTCATTTTTATCCTGTTTCTCATCGGATTTATCCTGTTGCTGCTGGTCTTTTTTGTCGTCTTGTTTGTTTTCGTCTTTATCTTTTTTATCTTTATCGCTCTTATCGTCTTTTTTGTCTTGATCCTTCTTATCATTTTTCTTGTCGTCTTTTTTAGTCTGCTGTTTTTGTTCTTTTAATTGACGGATTTTTTTAGTTACGAGTTCATAATTATATCTGGCATCCTTCTCTTTGTCGTCAAGTTCCAGTGCCCGTTTGTAATATTGCAGTGCCTCCTCATACGATGATATTGCCTCTGAGGGATTGGTTTTCTCTGTAGATTTTCCCATCATATAGTGGGTGTTACCAACGTTATAGTTAGAGCGCATCTCTAAGGATTTGTTTTTGCTTGTCAGCGATTTTGTAAAATGGTTTAACGCCTTCTGATAGTCGCCCTTTTTGTAATAAGCCGTGCCAGCATTATAATTGATAACGTCTGAGTCCGGAGTTTTTTTAAGTGCATCGTCATATTTCTTGATTGCCTCATCGTATTTACCACTTTTGTTAAGCGCATTGCCCTCTGATGCCGGATTATCAAAAATGGCTGCATTTGCAACAATAGGCATCATAATTAAAATTGCCGCCAAAACCGCTGCTTTAATTTTTGCGTTTTTCACGAATTCCTCTATTAATCAATGCCTCTATTATTAGCAAAATCAAAGCTGCGGCAAGCGGATACTGGAATTTCTCATTGTAACGCCTTTCCATTTTATCCTCTGTCGCAAAATTTTTACCGCTCGCGATTTTTTCCTCATAGATGAGATCAAGTCCAAGATCAGCACCGGTTGCCTTTATATAGGCTCCTCCTGTGGCAAGTGCAATTTTTTCAAGCGTGCCCTCATCCAGCCGGGACTTTACAATGTTGCCGTTTTCGTCTTTTAAGAAACTTACTCCGCCTTTTTCATCGGTTATCTGAATCAGTTCACCTTCTGCGGTTCCAATCCCTACCGCATATATTTTAATCCCTGCGGCTTTTGCCCTCTCGGCAGCCTCTACTGTACCGCCCTCAAGGTCCTCGCCATCGGTTATCAAAATCAGTGATTTCATTTTTGTGCTCTTTTCCTCACCGCTTATGCTGTAAACCTTTATCGCCTCGTCAATTGCGCTTGCAATGTCAGTGCCTCCAACAGGAACAGATTTCACATTGAGGTCGTTTAAGGCAAGCAAAAACCCGTTATAATCGGCCGTAAGCGGAGCAAACAGAAACGCACGACCTGCAAATCCGATAAGCCCCACACGATCGCCTTTTAGTTTTTTAAGCAAACCCTCAACGGCAAGCTTTGAGCGCAGCAGCCTGTTGGGTTTGACATCGGCAGCAAGCATACTTTTTGAGACATCAACTGCTATCAACACATCTGAGCCCCCTCGTTTTACCCCCTCCAGATGAAAACCAAACTGCGGCCTCATCAGTGCAACTATACAAAGAAAAATGGAAATTATAATCAGAATAGCTTTTACATAAACCCGCCTGTAACTTAATCCCTGGGTTATATCTTTTAGCAGCTCAGACGTAGCAAAGCCGTTAAGTGCCCTCTTTCTGCTTTTAAATGCAAGCGCATAAAATATCGCCACAACAACAACGCCCCACAACAGATGCACTAACTGATAATTTCCAAATCTCATGGCATTGTCCTTAAAAATGTATTTTTTAACAATACCTCAAGCAATAACAAAAAAAGCGCCGGTATCAGAAAAAAGTGAAAATACTCCTTATAGTCAAAAAACCTCTTCTCTTCAAAACTGGTTTTTTCGAGTTTATCTATTTCGGTATAGATTTTCTTAAGCGATGCAAAATCCGTCGCCCTGAAGTATTGCCCTCCGGTTAGTTTTGCAATTGCAGTCAGAGTTTCGTCATCAACATCACTTCGAATCTGTTGATAGACGGTGTTACCAAAGGGGTCTTTCATTGGATACGGAACTGGGCCTTTTGAGCCAGCGCCAACCGTATAAACTTTGATATTAAGAGCTCGCGCCGCCTCGGCTGCCATCATAGGAGAGATAGTGCCGGTGTTGTTAATGCCATCGGTAAGAAGGATAACGACCTTTGATAAGGATTTTGTGTCTTTAACTCTGTTTACTGCGGCTGCCAGTGCATTTCCAATAGCAGTGCCGTCTTCAATCATTCCAATTTTCAGCCTGTCCATATTTTCAAGCAAATAGGTATAGTCTGTCGTAAGCGGACTTGCCGTGTATGGACGGGAGGCGAAGGCTACCATCGCTATGCGGTCGCCATTACGGTTTTTTATAAAATCCCGCACTACCTCCTTCACAGCATCCAGACGGTTCTGGCGTTTACCTTTAATGGAGAAATCCTCGGCAAACATACTCGTGGATAAATCCACGGCAAGCGCTATGTCTATCCCTTTAGTCTCAACCGTGGTCATATCAAGCCGCTGTTGTGGCCTTGCCAGTGCCAAACACAACAAAATCACAGCGATTATTCTTAAAATCACGATGTACTTGACCGCTATTGTCCTAAATGCCGGTGTAATACCGGCAAAAAGAGTGAGTGTGGAAAACCTGACACTGGGAACAGATGTTTTTCGCTCCTTTATGATGAGTAATGCTACAAGAAGCGGTATTAAAATGAGCACAATCGGATCTTTAAACATGAAATCAGAAATCGGATGCGTTTTAAAAATCAAAAAATGCTTAATAAAATCCATCATAACACTTGCGTCTCCCGCGTTTGATCTACAAACTGTTTAGCTGCGGCAAAGCTCATCTCTATCTCGTCTGTTGTCGGCCCGTACTTAGCGAATTTAACCATATCGGAGCGGTTTAGAAAATCCCTCAGTAATGCCTTGTGAGCATCTGTAAGCTCTGTTGAGTCCTTTACCATGGCAAGAAACTCAATGGTAGTCATTTCCGGGGCTTTAAGGAAAAATCTGTTTTCTATATACGTTCTTACAATTAAGGATAGCTCTGTGAAGTAGTCCTTTATTAACCCCTCCTTAATGAGGTTTTTCTCATGAAGTTTTTGTAAAGCCTGATATGCTATTTCATGAGGGCGCAAAGGCGGCGGAAGTTTTTTTCTCAAGAGTCCCCGCCGTTTTATCAAATAATAAATCAACGCCGCAAGTGCTAACGCAATCAGCACTCCGGCAGCAATCCATGTGTAAACAGGTTTCCATTCGAAATCCTCAGGGCCCTTAATGTCGGCAATTTCTGTTGCATTATCGGGCAACTGCGTTATTATCTTGATGTGTACCGGAGGAGTCTTGACCTCTTTCTGAACCCCACCATCTTTATATTTTAGCGTATAGGCCGGAATCGTATATTGTCCAACGGTAAACCCTCTCATCACGTACCATTTGGAATATTTTTTAGTAAATATACCGCTTGTATTAGTGCCACTGTTTACAACCGTCAGGTTATCAACACTTTCTCCAACATCTGGAAACACAACATCCACAGCGTTTTTTATAGAAATTGTGTAAGTAAATTTCTCGCCAATTGCTACCGACTCTTTGCTTACCGAGGCAGCAGGCTCAGTCACCGTGGCAGCAAAACCGTTTGCCGTAATGAGAACGAAAAATATGGATAAAATTAATCTTATCACATTAATAATGGCTTAATTTCCACTCTCTCATTTTGAAAAATCTAATCAATGTTTTTAAATAATGCACATCCGTGGTTATATCAACGTGGTCAATATTACACGAGCGAAACATTTTTTTGCGTTGGTTAAATATTTTTGAGGCGTTTTCTTTGTATTCGCTTCTTACTCTTTTGTTTGATGTATCAACAAGAAAAATCTCTCCGGATTCTGCATCCTCAAGCGTAATCATTCCGGAATTGGGCAGTTCCAGTTCAATCGGATCGGTAAGTGTTACGGCTATAACGTCGTGTCTTTTATTGGCAACGGCGAGGGCTTTTTCGTATTTTTGGGCGTGAAAATCAGAGACTATAAACACAACTGCCTTTCTGTGAATAATCTTATTGAGATATTCTAAAGCCGAGGCGATGTCAGTGCCTTTACCAGTCGGCTCAAGGTAGAGGGATTCACGTACTACTCTGAGGATATGCTTAATTCCTTTAGCTGGCGGAAGGAACTTTTCCACTTTATCGGTAAAGGCGATAAGTCCCACCTTGTCGTTATTTTTATTGGCAGAAAGTGCCAGCACAGCACAAAGTTCGGCGGCAAGGCTGCGCTTAAGTCTGTTAACTGTGGCAAAGGAGCACGAGCGAGAAAGATCAAGGAGAAACATAATTGTAAGCTGCCGCTCCTCAACAAACTTTTTAATAAATGGCTCTCCCATTCTTGCCGTCACATTCCAGTCAATGGAGCGGATGTCATCCCCGGCAACATACTGTCGCACCTCGTCAAACTCCATCCCCATGCCTTTAAACACACTCCGGTAGTGGCCGGTAAAGAAGTCGGCAGCCATTTTGCGGGTCTTTAACTCCACCCTGCGGATGTTTTTAATTACCTCTGCTGTCAGCATATCGGCTCTAAGGGACAGCCACCTCTTCGAAAATACGGCGTACTATATCGTCAGAGGTTACATTTTCTGCCTCTGCCTCGTAGCTAACAATGACACGGTGGCGTAAGACATCGTGCCCAATGGACTTAACATCCTGCGGAGTTACGAACCCTCTGCCCTGCATAAATGCAGCGGCTTTTGAAGCAAGTGCCAGATAAATTGTAGCTCGCGGAGATGCCCCATATTGGATTAAGCCAGAAAGATCGGAAAGTTTATAGTCTTGCGGTTTGCGTGTTGCAAAAACTATATCAACGATGTATTTTTCTATTTTTTCATCCATATAAATTTCATCTATAACCTTCTGGGCATCTGTGATTTCCTTAGGGGTAACAACGGTTGAAGCGGTGACATCAGGAGAGGTAAAAGCCATGAGTTTGAGGATTTTATGTTCCTCAGCGTGGCTTGGATAAGTGATTTTAACTTTCAGCATAAAGCGGTCAGTTTGAGCCTCAGGCAGAGGATATGTGCCCTCCTGTTCAATGGGATTTTGTGTGGCAAGCACCAGAAACGGCTCGTTGAGCTTATAGGTGTTATCACCGATAGTGACCTGCCGCTCCTGCATAGCCTCAAGGAGCGCGCTTTGCACTTTAGCCGGAGCGCGGTTTATCTCGTCAGCAAGTATGATGTTAGAAAAAACCGGCCCCTGTTTAGTTGTAAATGTCCCCTCTTTAGGGTTATACACCTGAGTGCCGATGATATCGGCAGGGAGCAAATCCGGCGTAAACTGGATACGTTTGAATCCGGTATTTATGGCCTTTGCAAGGGCTTTAACGGCAGTGGTCTTAGCAAGCCCCGGCACTCCTTCTAAAAGCACATGGCCATTAGCCAGAATTCCAATTAGTAACCGCTCAAGGAGCTCCCTCTGCCCTACGATTACTTTTTCCAGTTCCGACAAAAGCAGGGTTACAAAGGCACTTTCCTTTTTGACTTTCTCATTAATTGCCATGATGTCCTTATCGGCCATCTTTTTGACCTCCCGTATATTAAAAGTGTTGTCTTGAAACCTATCGTTTTTTTATTTTACAGCTTTGTAAAATTTTTTTCAAAGCAAAAAATTATAATAATTACTGTGGGAGTAATTGTTAAGCCAACTGAGTCTATTTAGATCCTATGTAGTTTACTCTGAATCAGCAGTGAAAGGGAGGGCAAAATGGCTTTAAGGCGTTGAATTCCACCTCTGCCAAAAAGGCTTTTAAAGTACTCAAACAGTATGTGTGGTCTCATATAAAATCTGGTGTACATCTCCTTTTGTTTTTCAAGGAGAATCTCCTTTGTTAATCCTGCTGGAACAAACACAGGGCGCCAGTAGTTAAACTGCGACCAGTCTGTTGTATCCAAAGAGCCGTACTTGTGTGCCTCTGCGTACTGTGGTGAGCCGGGAATAGGTGTGTTTATTGTTACCACTACCGCATCAAGCGGAATGCTCAGGGAAAACTCTATGGTCTTATTCATCGTCTCAAGTGTCTCAAGAGGATGCCCTATTATAAAAAATCCTTTGGTTTTAATCTTGAGCGTACGGCACCATCCGATTACCTGCCGGGTTTTTTCAAGCGATATATCTTTTTTTATCACCTTCAGTATTTCCTCATCACCGGACTCTATCCCAAATGCTATGTTCCAGCAACCATTGTCTCTCAAAAACTTTAGGAATTCAAAATCAACATTATTTATTCTTGCCATACACGTCCAATGGAAAAATAATCCCGACTTCTGTATCAAAGCAAACAAGTCGTATATGCGCTGCTTATTGACTAAAAACGTGTCGTCAACAAAGGCTATTTCCCGAATCCGGTATTTTTCCCATAAGTACATAATTTCGTCAAAGACGTTTTGTGCAGAACGCTTCCTGTACATTCTGCCAAATATGTTTTTATCACAAAATGTGCACCCGCTTGGACAACCGCGGGAGGTTATCATGTTCACCACCGGAAGGGTTTTATAGTTAGAAGGCGGAGGTTTATAGAGATTGATATCGGAAATCAGGTCAAAGGCAGGATATGGCAGGGTATCGAGGTCTTGTATGTATTCCCTTCGGCCAGTGTTTAAGAGTTTTCCGTTTGTGTCACGATACACTATGCCTTTTATATCAGCCACAGGTCTGCCCTCATACAGTGCGTTTAAAAGCTCAAGAACCGTTGCCTCGCCCTCACCCACCACCCCGTAGTCAAACGCTTCAAAGGACATTGCATGTTCATAATTTGAGGTGACATGAGGACCGCCTAAGATAATCAAAACATCGGGAAATTTCTCCTTTATCAGTCTGGCTGTAGTTAGTGCCCTGTGAAAGGCAACCGTTGTTGAGCTTATTCCAACAAAGCCGGGAGCAAAGTCTCTGATTTCTTTGATTATATCATCCTCGGTAAGTTTGAGCGCCTCGGCATCCGTTACGGCTGCCACAAACCCTTGTGTGCGAAGGTACGCCGCTATGTAGTATATCCCCAGAGGGATTTGCTCTCCCCCTACACTTCCCACCTTTGAGGAGTACCTCTCCATTTTTGTTATGGGAGGGTACAGTAAATAGAATTTCTTTTCTTTTGACATCGCTTAATTATAAACGAAAAGGCAGAAAAAAAAGAAAGATTATATTGTATTTATAAAATGTTATTGTTTTGGAACGCAACTTTGGTGCTAAATTGACTTAATAGCTTGACTTATTGATGTAGTAAAATAATAAACTATTAGTTATAATACCAAATTGTAGTCAGAAGCATAACGAGGCGGCAAGGAAAAAGTGACGCAGGCGTACTTTTAGTACGTTGAGGAGCTTTTGACGTATGCCAACGAAGTTAGGCGATTGAATGCGGCTTGGTATAAGTGCAAGAGTAAACCGATATGTATTATGAGAACAAAATGGAGGGAAATGAATGGAACTTGATGTAACTATTGGCAGTAACTCACTTGGAATTGACATAGAAAATCCGTATAAATTCGATACTCGGGCAGCTACGGATAAGATAGTGCGTTTTGGGCAGGACAACGGAGAGGACATTTCAGCGCTCAGGATAGATACCTTGATAACCAAAATGATAAAAGGTGTAGCCGGGTGTGAGCATGGCTGCCCATCGGATGCTAAAGGATTTGTAAGCCGTGGGTATGGCCATTTTAAACTTGAGTACATAGACGGAGGAATCATATCTGCTGTGCATGAGCTAAATAATGGTAAATCCATAACATTAAAACTTTTCCCGGGATTTTAACTCTAAAATTATGGCCAAACGGTGGATTTATGGAATTAATCCGGTTTTTGAGGCATTAACTACTAAGCAGCACATACAGGCTGTGTATATAACAAAGGGGTGGAAACGTGACAGGGCAGAGTTGTTGTCGCTTGCAGGCCGGGCTAAGGTTAATGTGGAGGAGGCAGGGAAGGAGTTTTTCGATAAATTTCACGGGCAGACGCATCAGGGAATATGCGCACTATTAAGCGAAAAACAGAGGTTATTCTCAGTTGAGGAGCTCTTTCAATCCGCTGTTAATCCGCTGTTTGTGATTCTTGACGGAATAGAGGACCCAAGAAATTTCGGTGCAATTCTAAGAACATCCGAGATAGCAGGTGCTAGTGGCGTTATTTTTCAAACTCACAGAAGTGCCGGACTCTCTCCCTTAGTGGATAAGACGTCAAGTGGGGCGTCTTTTTACATCCCTATGGCTACAGTTCCAAATATTAAAAACTCTATGCGATACCTTAAAGACAATGGCGTTACCGTATATGGCGCCGACGCTGCCTCGGAACATTCACTATGGAGCGTTGATTTAACCGGACCGGCAGCATTTGTGTTTGGCTCTGAGGGCACAGGACTTAGAAAGACGGTCTCTGAGCAATGTGACATACTTGTTAAAATTCCTGTCTATGGCTCAGTTAACTCCCTTAATGTATCCGTCTCTGCCGGCATTTTTCTGTTTGAATGTAAAAGACAGAGAGAGTACATGAAGTCTGAGCATAAAAGTTAACAGCCTCATCTTACGATGCTATGCATCGTAAGATGAGGAGTGTGCATTCGGCATAATGGTTAAGCACAAAGCGCAAGCCCAGTCCCATGGCACGATGGACATTCCTTCTCTGGTTCGGTCATGCAATCCTCGAGTTCGTCATCAGGTTTATTCGCTCTCCATTCCATGTTGCATACGGTTTCACCAGGAATTGTCTTTTTCCCCTTACATTCAGGGCAAATAGTTTTAGCGTCCATAATGTTTCCCTCCTTACCTTTATAAGCGGGTTAACAATAATAACAAACGCATCCTATACTCTAATTATATAAGAAAACACATTCAACTGTAAACACTTGACATTACCAGTCGGATAAGGCTACAGCACCAGAAATTTATTAGTTACCACTCGATTTGACAAAGGGCATTAATTATAACCGGTTGGTTACTCAGGATTTCTCTCTCTGCGGCTTAGCTCGCAATAAACGTCCTCAGGTGTTATATCCTCATTGGCCATAAAGACCAGGATATGATAAAAGAGATCGGCTAATTCATAGATAACCCGGTTTTTATCGTTTTCATAAGCTGCTAAAATAGTCTCAACCGCCTCCTCGCCAAGTTTTTTCAAAATCCCAACTCGCCCTGCCTCTAATAGTTTACAGGTGTATGAGCCGGACACAGGAACGGCTTTTCTGCTTAAAATCACTTCATACAGCGCATCAAGTACTCTTTTTTCCATAGACATCCTCCTCAGAAAAGGTTTTTCCTGAGACCTCTATGCCGTCAATGTTTCTGTAAAAGCAGGTTCTGTGTCCGGTGTGGCAGGCCCCTGGGCCATGCTGCTTAGCCTTTATTACAAGCGTATCACCATCACAGTCTATCAAAATCTCCTTAACCTCCTGCACATGTCCGGAGCTTTCCCCTTTTTTCCAAAATTTTTGTCGCGAGCGAGACCAAAAATGTGTGTATCCGCTTCGGATTGTCTCCTTAAGCGATTGCTCGTTCATGTACGCCATCATTAAAACCTCGCCATTGTCTGCATCCTGAACTATCGCCGGAATCAGCCCGTTGCTGTCATATTTAATACTAATGTCCATTTAATACCCCCTTTGAGTTTTTATTATCCTTTAAGTAATACAAAACTATATTTGCCACAACCACACCAACAAAAGCCCCCGCCACTACATCCGAGGGAAAGTGTGACCCTGTCTTTACCCTGTGAAACGCGCTAAAGACGGCATACATATATGCAGGGATTCGAAACTTTGGGAAATAGTGTGTCATTAGCACGGCTATCGTAAAAGCCAGCACGGTGTGGCCGGACGGAAAAGAGTCGTAATCGCCGTTAAGTGTGGGACCTAATGCTGTGAAAGTCTCTGCCACCCGTGGACGACCCCGTCCCACCAGGTGTTTGATTGCCTGCACTGCTAAACCGCTTGCAGTCAAAGCAATCAGGGAGATTTTCCCGGGTACATAAAGCTCCTTGAACCGGTACCTGCCAAGTATTAAAATTAAAACCGCTGCCGTAAATTGCGGCACTCCATGAAATATGAAGTTAAGGAAAGGAGTGATTTTGTTATATAAAGAACACAAAGGCATATGGTTTTGAAAAAAACCAGCAATAACGCTTCTTATCAGGACATCGTTATTAGCCATAATATAAACCGCAGGGATAGCTAAAATGACACATATGCAGGCTGTCCGCATTTCAGGCTGCTTAAAAAAACCATATTCTGCTTTAGAACTTTTCAACTTTCCTATGCCGTTTATGTTAAAATACCCTCTCTACAGAATTAAGAGGAAAACTCCTATGAACAGACTGCTTTTAAGTATAACAGTTGCCGCTCTCTGTGTAACACTCGCTCCCTGCCGGGTGGCGGCACAGGAGATAACCAGGCTGGAGGTAAATGTCTCCGGCGGTACGGTAAAGACAAGTTTAACACTTTCTCTGGATGAAAGCCAAATAAAACTTATCGGCGAGGGTCTTCAAAAAGAAATCGTCTTCTATATAGATATATTCAGAAAGTGGAATCTCTGGCCGGATGAGTTTATAAAGGGTAAGAAAATCTACAGGACGCTAATGGCTAATCCGGTAAAGGGTGAGTATAAGGTCATTTCCATTGAGGGCAACACTATTTTAGAGAAACGGTTTAATTCTTTTGATTCGATGATTAAGTGGGCTTTAAGTATTAAAGAGACAACACTTGTCACAGAAACTCTGTCAGCGGATAGCTCATATTTTGTGAGGGTTATGGTTGAGTCTGTTAAACAAAAACCTCAACAAATGCTTGGTTACGTTTTCTTTTTTGTTGATGACAGGGATTTTAAGATAAAAAAAGACTCTGAAATGTTCACACCAGTGGTTAAATGAAATACCTAAAGCTGATTTTACTTATATTAGCTATTATATTAGTTATAGCTGTATGGGTTTACTTTGATTTGACTTTTGTAAAAACTGATTTCAAAACAGCCTCAAAGTTCATTGCTGCTTTTAATATTGCCATAATAGCCATCCTGACACTTGTCTTTTTTGCTACTAAAAATCTAATTAAGCTCTTAATGGAAAAGAGAAATAAAATTGTCGGCTACAAGTTTAAGACTAAGCTTGTCATAATCCTTGTAGGAATAACTCTTTTACCGTCAATTATGTTATTTATAATTTCAAGTGGTCTTGTTACAAGCTACGTTGACAAGTGGTTTGTTCCTCTTGTCAGTAAGCCGATAGAGGATTCCCTTGCGCTTTCTGCAAAAATTTACGTTCTTTTAAGGAAAGAAACTCTGGAAAGCGCCTTTAAGCTCAAAAATTCAATGCCGATAGACAATAAGTACACATATGTTGTGTTAACAAAAAATGAATCTCATGAGCTCTCCGAGGCACAAAAGGATGCCCTTAACGGCAATAGTGCCGTAGAGGTTATAACTCAGGGAGATACTGACATTATACGAGCCTCCGTTCCAATTTATAGATACGGGCAGGTGGTAAAAGTGTTAAGCGTCTCTCAGGTGGTTCCCCAGGAGATAAGTATGCGTGTTGGAGAGATTCAAAAAGCTAACGAAAACTACATGGCCCTAAGAGAGTTCAGGGTGCCGCTTAAAGCAAACTATCTTATAATTTTAGGTTTTTTTACCCTTCTTATCATGTTTCTTGCCCTGTGGATAGCACTGCGTATATCTCGCAGCATTACCACACCAATTCAGAACCTGCTTAAGGCCACTGCTAATGTCTCGCTTGGAGATTTTAACACAGTGGTTGAAACACAACAACCTGATGACGAAATTGGAATGCTCATAAGCTCCTTTAATACCATGATTGAAAAAATCAAAAATACCGAACTTTCCCTTCACAACGCCTATCTTGAATCGGAAAGAAGACGTTTGAGTTTTGAAAATATCGTAAATAATATAAACTCAGGGGTTATCTCTCTTGATGTGGACAGCTCTGTGATAACCATTAACGACGTTGCCTGCAACATTCTGGGTATAAACGCACGGGATGTTATTAACCGCCACTATGCTGAGGTTACAAAAAACATAAAGTCTAATGAATTTGAGAAATTCATAAAAGATATCAATCTGTATAATTTTCACAGTAAAAAAGACCAGATACGAGTATCAATAAACGGCAGAGGCATTGTGCTGCGCGTCTTTATAGTGCAACTGAAAGACGACACTAAAAACCCCGTAGGCCTTCTTGTAGTGTTTGACGACCTGACAGAGCTGATAAGGGCAGAAAAGGCCCTTGCATGGCAAGATGTGGCAAAACGTCTTACACATGAAATAAAAAACCCCCTTACTCCTATTAAACTTTCCGCCGAACGGATGCTAAAAAGATGGAACTCAGGAGATCCTAAATTTGGTGAAATCTTAAAAAAATCTACCTCCATAATTATCAGAGAGGTTGATGGCATTCAAAAACTTGTAAACGAATTTTCACGTCTTGGTAAAATGCCCGACATTGAGCTTTCTGTAACACACCTTAAGCCACTGATTAACGAGGTTATCGAGTTGTACAGAGAGTATGAAAAACTTGAGATAATCTTACACTATAACACCCGCATAGATGAACTACTTATTGATGCCGATAATTTCAAACGAGTACTAATAAATATTTTTGATAATGCCGTGCAGGCCATTGATGAAAATGGTACAATAACTGTGTCAGTAAGTGAGGATGCGACAACCAGTAACATAATAATAGAGATTTCAGACACAGGTGAGGGCATAAGAGAAGAGGATAAGGATAAACTGTTTCAACCGTATTTTTCACGGCGAAAAAACGGTACCGGGCTTGGGCTTGCAATAGCCCACAGGATTATCACTGAACATAAGGGTATGATTTCAGTTTTGGACAACAACCCTAAGGGTTCTACATTCAAAATAGAATTACCATGCTTTTAAACAGGTGGAGGATATGGGCAATTTTACAGTAGTTTTAATTGATGACGAAAAGAGTATAAGAGAGACGCTTTCAGAGATTTTTGAGGATGAGGGATTTACTGTAATAAAGTTTGAAACTGGTGAGGAGGGCTTAGAGTATATTGAAAAGTCACCGCCTGATGTAATATTTCTTGACCTGTGGCTTCCCGGCATAGACGGCCTTGAGGTGCTTCAGAAAATAAAACAAATTAACTCAGTGCTGCCAGTTATAATAATATCGGGACACGGTAAAATTGACCAGGCAGTAAAAGCCACCAAACTCGGTGCTTATGATTTCCTTGAAAAACCCCTGTCACTGGAACGTGTGCTGCTGACTGCTAAAAACGCAATAGAAAAAAAGGAACTTCAGGTACAAAACGAAACTCTCAAAAAGGATATGATTCAAAAACATACTATGGTGGGCGAATCAAGGGCAATAGTTGATCTAAAAAAGGAAATAGAAATAGCCGGTAAGAGCAATGCACGGGTGTTGATAATGGGAGAAAGTGGTGTAGGAAAAGAGCTTGTAGCAAGAAATCTCCACTACCAAAGTGACAGGGCAAACAGAGCATTTGTTGAGGTTAATTGTGTTGCCATTCCTCAGGAACTTATAGAAAGTGAGCTTTTTGGCCACGAGAAGGGTTCCTTTACGGGAGCCTTTGAAAAGAAAAAAGGTAAGTTTGAGCTTGCAAACGAGGGCACCCTGTTTCTTGATGAAATCGGTGATATGTCTATGACTACACAGGCAAAACTGCTGAGAATCATAGAGACTCAGGAGTTTCAGAGAGTGGGCGGCAGTAAAAACATTAAGGTGGACGTACGAATCATTGCTGCAACAAATAAGGACCTCCAAAAAGAAGTTAAACAGGGAAAATTCCGCGAAGATCTTTTTTTCCGCCTTAATGTTATCCCTGTTATAGTGCCTCCCCTCAGGGAACGGAAAGATGACCTGCCAATGCTTATAGAGCACTTTATGAGCTCCTTTGCTGCCGAGTATGCGCGCCCCCTGAGAGCTATAAGCCCTGAAGCCATGAACACTCTTCTTGCCCACGACTGGCCTGGTAACGTAAGAGAACTAAAAAACACTCTTGAACGGCTTTTCATAATGACTCAATCAAAAGTTATAACAGCAAACGATATATCCGTAGGCGACTCTCCTCAAAAAGACTACTTTGCTTATGAGACACTCAGAGAGGCCCGTGACTCCTTTGAAAAGGACTACATAATCAGACAATTGGTCAAACACAAGTGGAATGTATCTAAAACCGCTGAAACTCTTCAAATTGAGAGAAGCAACCTTCACAGAAAAATCAAAGGTTATGATATAGATATCCCATAACAAATTATAACTAAAGGAGCAAAATGAAATGTTTAGAAATGAAAAAAGTTCAGGCTTAATAAGGTTCACTTACTACGGATTGGGCATAGTTATTGCCGCTCTTGTAATTTTTCTGCTTTATACGTTAATAAGCTCTAAACCTCCGGTAATCTCAGGACTGGACGGATTAGCAAAACTCCCGCGCAAAAAAGATGTTCCAATTAAAATAGATTGTAAATCCACTATAAAATCTGTTTCAATCACTATATCACAGGGTGACAACACTAAAGCACAAGAGATTCTTTCAGATAACCCCGGGAAAAAAACAGCTGATTACCTTCTTAAAATAGAGCCAGTAAAACTATCACTTAAGGACGGCACAGCTCAAATAAAAGTTATCATAAAAAGCGGATTATTTACAAAGACCGAAAAAATGTTTGAAACGGTTATTGACACAATCCCACCGATTATCGCAGTGCTTGATTCCACATACATTTCCGATCAAGGTTCTGCTACAGCAGTGTTAATAGAGGCCTCCGGAGCAGATTCTGTTTATGTTAAAATCGGCGATAAAACATATCCTGCAGTAAATTCTATTTTTAAAAACAAAAACCACTACTTCTGTATTTATCCGCTTGATGTTGACTACAATGGCACTGTTCCTTTAACTGCTGTAGCAGAAGACAATGCCGGAAATATGGTTATGACACCAATTAAAACCATATTTAAGCCCACAGTTTATAGAAAAGACATTATCAAAATATCTGATGATTTTATAAAACGTCAGGTCTATCCACTCCTTGGAATTACAGAAGGAGAGATGCCTCCTGTGGATGCCTTTATAAAACTTAACGAGGGCTGGAGAAAAGATAATGAAGCTAAAATACAGGAAATATCAGCTAAGAGCGTAAGTGAGATTCTTTGGCAGGGCGCCTTTATTCAAATGAAAAACACAAAAGTGTTTGCCCATTTTGGAGATATCCGCTCATACGAATACGGGGGAAAGATAATAAGCGGCAGCCGTCACATGGGATATGATCTTGCCTCTTTAGCTAACTCACCGGTTCCAGCCGCTAACTCAGGCATTGTGCAATTTGCGGGCAATCTCGGAATCTACGGCAATGCAATAATAATTGACCACGGTCTGGGGCTTATGAGTCTTTATGGACATCTTTCTGCAATTATGGTAAAGGAAGGGGACAAAGTAGTCAAAGGCGGTATAATTGCTAAAAGCGGAATGACCGGGTTTGCCGGAGGTGACCACCTCCACTTTGCAATTATATGCCACGGCGTATATGTTAGTCCGGTTCAGTGGTGGGATAAACTGTGGATAGATAAACGGATTTCCCTCGTTCTCAATAAGGGTTGAGAATCACAATTTGACGATTTAGGGAAAGGGCGTTGCCCTTTCCCTTATTACCTTAACCCTGCTTCAAATTCATGGTCGGCTCTTTAAACAGCGCAAATTTTAGCCATTTATTAGCAAACTTCAGAAGCTGCAGCTCATCGGTAGTTATTAGCTCTAGCTCATCCTCTTCAACATCAAAGCGTTTAAGGAAAGTGCTCTTTAGTAAAAACTCCCTGAACGCATCCATATCAAAACTCCCCAACATATAAATAGCCGTGGATTTATCATCGAGCTTGACGCTGCTTCCGTAGAGTTTTTTATTTAAAATCAGGTCAACCCAGTCCTTGTTGGCATCCTCGTATATATTAATCTCCTGATTAGTTCGCCATGTCTCTATATCCCAAAGCGCTGACTCATTGTGGCCTTTGCAAAAACTCTCCTGTATCTTAAAATAAAAATCATCTCCCTCAAACGGCCGGGTTGACTTCATAACCGCATACCCTATCGGATAGTACCTGCATGCAAGCGGTCTGTTAGTGTATATTGCACATCCGTCCTCCCTGTTAAAATAACAATTTTTATTTTCATCCATTCTCAGTTTTAAAAAAGGTATATTGCTCTTTTCAAGCGTGACCTGAATAGCGTACGTAGCCAGGAATTCCGACGATGTTATCCCGATTGCGTTTTTTATTCTAAGCACATCATAAGGCGTTAAAAATATCTCCAATCCGCCTTTGCAGCACTGATTAAAACACTCGATGTCTTTGTGGCACCTGAAACTAAACTTATCCTTATAGGTAAGCTCTATCTTTTCACCAGGAAAGCTCCGTAGTTTATTAAATACATCATCCATAGTTTTTCAAATCCTTTTAATCATGATAATACAATAACAACTCACCAACACGCTGCTCTCTGCAGAGTAGTTAACTCGCTGTTAAAAAACTGGATTCCTGCTTTCGCAGGAATGACAGAAAAAGGCACCCTCCTCTGTCATTCCCGCCTCCGAGCGGGAATCCAGTCCTTTCCTTTGTATCCTTAACTAATAACTTGTCTCTGCCTAATCCTTATTTGCCATCTTTGCATATACGATAGCCGTTGTCCTATAGACCATGTGAGCGAGCTTTGTAAAAGGTAAAAACGCAATCGTATAAAAAACAAACACTAAGTGTGCGAAATACATCGGGTACGCTATGTTTGCCACGTTTCCCCATCTGAGAAGCTCCGAAAGAATACCGGTAATAAAGAGCAACATTACAACTACGTTGAAACTACTGTCAAAGGCGGAGGTCTTTGTGACAAACCCTTTGTCTTTAGCCTTGTTGTTAAAAATCAACACAGCGCCTATAAACAAGGCCAGAGCACTAAGATTGCCAAACCCTTTAAAGGCCAGATAACAAAGAATTACCAGCTCCTTTGAGCCATTAAAAAGAGCTAAAATAGCAGGATCATCCACCCTGTATGGCGAATGCCAGCCAAGTACGTAAATGTAAAAGACAGCCCAGTTGGTAGTTATAAAAAGCCCCAGAAAACCAAAAAACACAAACCTGTGAGCCCACGTCCTGTCCTTATTTACACTGCACTTTTCAAACTTCTTGTGCAACAAAAACTCTTTCAGCGTCTCCACAATGCTCTTTACTAAGTTACCCTCAGCCATCAGCTTGTGTGGATTTGTGTTCAGGTTTTTCCAAAACCGGCTTATACTGATTACAAAAGAAATAAACACAAAGGTTGCTGAAGTTATAAAAATCGGGTCAACGTAGTGGATTGGGAAAAAATGGTCATACACTACAGGCCCATCCGGAATGTTTAAGTGTCCGGTTGCATTTAAAATCAACAGAAAAAGCACTATCGGTATAAGAAACGTTAAGATAAGGAGTTTAGGCTCTCCGATTATCTTTGCTAAAAACCCGGGAAATGCGTTTTCCGTGATAGCTTGTTTTCTTAGCACTGCAAGTACATCACCGGGTCTTGCCCCCCTTGGACAGTACTTGGTGCACTCGTTACAGTTATGGCATAACCAGATATTGGGATCTGCTGCCAAATCCGCCTTAAGGCCCCACTGTGCCATTGACATTTCCCTGCGGGGAAACGGATCACCCGGCGGCGTTAAACTACAAACCGCCGAACAAGTAGCACATTGGTAACACCTCTTTACCGTATCTGCACCTGAACTCTTTAAACTTTTAACAAAGTCCAGATCAGGCGTTACTACCGTACCATCACCCATATTTTACCTCCACACCACTTTTTTTATTAGAAACCTTTATATGGATTGGGGCCGAAGCCTTTTAACTGCTCCGAAAAGTCGTTCATTAATTTCGGTAACAGATCCCATTCATCTATCGAAAGCTGCACTTGCTGCACTCTCTCAGCCTCAAGCATCAATCTGCCCAGAGTTTCCTGCACCTTACCCAGCCTCTCACTTGCCACCTGCGAGCCCTTTATAAAGTGGCACTGGTAGTTATCACCATACTTACACCCTATAAGCATAACACCGTCCACTCCCTTTGAAAGCGCATCAGCTATCCACACTAGGTTGGTTCCGCCAAGGCATCTAAGAGGTATAAACCTGAAATTAGGATTTAACGATATCCTGTTTAACCCTGCCATATCCAATGCCGGATATGCATCGTTTTCACAGATAAAGGCTAATATAAACGGTTCGTCTCCCTCAGAGGGTACTTCAACCGCTTTTATCATTGAAGAGATTATATCCACACTGTAGTTTTTAAAGGAAATAATTCTCTGAGGACATGCGCCCATACAAGTACCACAACGGCGGCAGCGATAAGGATGCTCTTTCGGAGTTCCCTTTTCGTCCTCATCCAGCACTCCGAACGGACACTCAACCGTACAACGGCGGCACTGAGTACAGCTTTCAAGCCTGAACTCAGGAAATGTCATATCCCCTGCCCGTGGGTGCACTGCCTTGCCCTGAGCAGTAAGCTCAATACACTGAATGGCCTTAAGAGCCGCCCCTGTGGCATCTGTGCTTGACTGTTGTGCGTCCATGGGATGCCTTACCGCCCCTGCCGCATATATTCCGGTTCGCCGTGTTTCATAAGGAAAACATATAAAATGTGAATCAGGGAAACCGTACTTAAGATGAGGCAGTTCGGGGCCTTGTCTGTATTTTAAATTCAAAACTATAGGTATAGGCACAAGCTCTGAACTGGAGCCGTCCTGGGTTTGTTTCGTTACAAGATCTCCAATGTACTCCTCTGTAACTGCGTTTACGGCCCTGCCCTCAGGAAGCATGCTGGATACCATGCCAGTAGCAAGCACAACAAGGTCAACCTTTATCTGCATATCACGGCTTAGCAATTGATTATACACGTCCACCATTATGCTGCCGTCAGGAGCCTCTGTAAGCCCCTTCACCTCGCCCTTGGCAAGGAATATTCCCTCGTCATCCTGTGCTGCCTTATAAAAACCCTCATACAGACCCATCGTGCGCATATCTTTGTAGATTATGTAAGCACTTGATTTAGGATTAGACTCCCGCACGTACTTAGCCTGTTTAAGTGAAACGTTACAACACACGGTAGAACAGTATGGAATGTTGTTTTCGTCTCTTTGGCCGGCACACTGGACAAACAGAACGCTGTTTGCCGTTTTACCGTCCGATGGGCGTGTTATCTTGCCCTTTGAGGCTATGGTTTCCATCTCAACGTTTGTTACAACATTTTTATAGCGGCCATAACCATACATGGTAAGTTGTGTGGCATCATAGGGTTTCCAGCCGATAGCAAGCACAACCGCACCAACGCTGAACTTCTCCTCCTGACCGCTTTTATCTACAAATATCTCAAACATTCCGGGCTCACCCTCTATAGAGGTAACTTTTGTGCCCAGCATTATTTTTATTTTGGGATCAGTTTCTGCCGCTTTAATTTTTGCTCCGATTGTCTGTTCCGGCAACTTATCAAATGGTTCTTTTACAGGAAAACCTTTGAAGGATTTTTTAGCAAAACCACCAAGTTCAGCAGTTTCCTCAACAATAACTGCCTCATATCCGGCCTTTGCCGCCTCTATTGCAGCAGTCAAACCTGTAACGCCGCCGCCAATAATCAACAGAGACTTGTGAACCTCTGTGGTTTTTGGAACCGGCGGTTCTGCCTTTGAGGCCTTTACCATTCCCATGCTGAGATTATCGACAGCCAAAAGCTGCGTTCCCGGAGCTCCGGCAGGCTGTGTCCACGCCACATGCTCTCTTATGTTCACTCTTTCCGTATAGTAAAGAAGCGGATCAAAGTCAAAAGCATCAGTGTTGACCCTCGGTGAGCAGGCAGCTATTACGATTTTATTTATCCCATCATTGTTAATATCATCTTTTATAACTTGCACGCCGTCATCACTGCAAAAAAAGGAATGAGTCTTACAAGATGCTGCAGACCTTGCAGTCTTCTGAAGTTCCTCAACATTTATTGACTCACCTATACCACATCCGGTGCATATATATACGCCCATTTTACTATCAGCCATGTCTGTGTTACCTCCTCACCGTGGACTGTATGCCCCTCAGGGCCGATGCCGTTGAGTCCTGAACGGAATTAGTCACGTCGTTAGGCCTCTTTGCCACGCCGGATGAATATATGCCTGCTTTTTGTAGGTCAGCATCTATAAAACCGTTGTCATCGAGCTTTAAACCGTGATTACCGGCACTCTTTATGGCCGGCTCCATTCCGGTTGCAAGGACCACCATGTCAACCTTTTTAGTTATCTTAGCAGAACCCTCTATATCCTCAAGGGTAAGTATCGGGTCTCCGCTTTCCGGGTCCTCTTCTATTTTCGCAACCTTTCCCTTTATCATATGCACGTTTTCATCTGCCTGAATTTTCTTTAAAAAGTCCTCATACTTACCGGGTGTTCTCAAATCTATGTAATAAATAAACACATTGGAATCCGGATATTGCTCCCTTAAGTACGTTGCCTGTTTAAGTGAGGCCATACAGCATATAGCCGAACAGTGGGCAAGATGGTTGATGTCTCTTGAACCTGCACACTGTACAAAGGCCACCGTTTTGGGCTCTTTCTTATCACTGGGTCTGACAATTTTCCCCTTTGTTGGGCCATTAGGTGAGGCCATACGCTCCATCATCATGTTTGTTACCGCGTTTTTAACTTTCCCGAACCCCAGATTATCCATTTTCTTTGCGTCATACGGATTCCAACCCGTAGCATAGACCACCGACTGCGTCTTTATCTCTACCGTCTCAGGTTTCATATCAAAATCTATAGCATCGTACTTACAAACAGCGGCGCACTTTGCACAGGAGGCTTTAGTGCAAAGAGTATCATCTATCACATACCTCATAGGAAAAGCCATATCATGGGGAAGATAAACGGCCTTTGTTTTATCCAATCCGAAATTAAATAAATTTGTGCGCTCTACCGGGCACACCTCAACGCACTTATTGCATGCGGTACACTTTGAATTAACTAACCGGGGATTAATCTTAACTTTTACGGTAAAATTCCCTTCGGAGCCACTTACGCTCTCTACCTCCGACATAGTGTAGTAACTAATTTTTGAATTCTGTTTGATACGTCTGAAATTTATCTCCATCCCGCAGTACGGCGGGCAGAGTTTTGGGAAGTACTTATTTAATTGGGCAACACGACCGCCAAGATATGGACTTTTCTCTATAATCACCGAGGTTATACCTGCCTCAGCAGCCTCTATAGCTGTAGTCATACCGCTTATACCGCCGCCTATTACCACCATTTGTGCCGTTTTTTCCTCTGGCATGATAAAAACTCCTCCACTTTTTATTCAACAAGCATAAATACGGTAAGGGTTCCCCGCATTCGCGGGGAACCCTGATACCACAATGCGTTTATCTATCAGTCTGGGAATAACTGTACGTAGTCTCTCTTTGACAACTCCCACTGGTTGGTCTGAAGGTTGTACTTGGATATTGTGAAGCACTTCCAATTCTGATCGTCCACGAGGTTGAAGTCTCCTCTGTAGTAGTAGCCAGGGTAACGGGAATCTTCTCTGAACAGAATGTGTCTGGCATGTGACTCACCAGTCCATATTCTGTGATAGTTCTCCCAGCATCTCATAAGCTCGTGAAGGTCAGAGGCTGCCATTCTTGTAGCATCCTCCTTAAGCAAAACCAACTGCCTTAAACCCTCGGTAAGCATTGTTTTGCTGGTCATATACCATACGGAAACACCGGCTACATACTCGTCCATAATCTTCTGCAGTCTTGCCTGAAGCATCTTCGGTCTGATGTAGTGGGGGTTTACGTTAGGATCTGTGCTGTAGTTTTTGTATTTTTCATATATTTCAAACGGCAGATAGAGCTCGGCTGCCAGCTCCTCATTGCTCTTTGATACTGCTGGCTTGTAGCTGGCGTTATCGAGACAGAAGGCTACCATAGCCTTAGCTGCGGTTCTGCCCTCGGCGTGTGAGCCTGAGGAGAATTTGTGGCCTGATGCACCAACACCGTCGCCTGCTGTAAAGAGGCCCTTTACGGTGGTCATTCTGTCATAACCCCAACTCCACTCTTTAGGAGCGCCGAGGTCAGTCGGACCACTTACCCAAAGCCCTGCACAACCTGCGTGTGAGCCAAGGAGATACGGTTCGGTAGGCATAATCTCGGATGGCGACTTATCCGGCTCAACATTGTTAGCCGCCCACATACCGGCCTGTCCGATACACATATCGAGAAAGTCCTCCCATGCCTCAGCCTCAAGATGCTTGATCTGTTTGGCATCCATGGTCTTTCCAAGCTCTGCCATAGCATTGTGGGTGTTCATCCAAATAGGACCTTTGCCGGCTTTCATATCAATCATCATCATGTGATTTCTGATAGCAGTGCCGAGTTTGTGAGGGTCTGAACAGTATTTACCATAGAGCTTGTTGGTTGACTCAAAGTTGGTTACACAGTAGTCCTCGCCAAGAGCGTTGGTGGCTTTTGCTTTAAAGAAAAGGAACCATGCGCCAACAGGGCCGTAACCATCTTTAAATCTTGCAGGAACGAATCTGTTTTCCATAAGAACGAGCTCTGCTCCAACCTGTGCTGCTAATGCGTAGGTGGTGCCTGCGTTCCATACTGGATACCATGCTCTACCCTGGCCCTCTGCCACTGAACGCGGTCTGAATACGTTAACCGCTCCGCCGGCTGCCAAAAGCATGCTCTTTGCTTTAAATATATATGCTTTGTTCTCTCTGACGCTGAAACCAACTGCTGCCGCAACACGGTTAGGCTCTTTAGCATCCAGAAGGAGCTTTACGATAAACACTCTCTCATAGTGGTTCTGGGCCTGGCCTGTGCCTGCTCTGTTAAACTCAAGGGCTTTCTTTGCAGCTTCTGCCACTATTACTTTGTATGACTCACCATTAATCATTATCTGCCACTTACCGCTTCTAACCGGCTTGCCGCCCTCGGTAAGTTTCTTAGCTGGCTGTGCTCCGTCCAGTGTGTGGCCGTCGTCGGCTCTTTTCCAAACAGGGAGACCCCATTCTTCAAAAAGATGCACTGAATCATCTACGTGCCTGCCTACATCATATACTAAGTCCTCCCTTATGATTCCCATAAGGTCGCCTTTCACGTATTTAACATAATCCTTAGGATCATTTTCACCCATGTAGGTGTTGATAGCAGAGAGACCCATGGCAACTGCGCCGCTTCTGTCTGTGGCAGCCTTATCAACCATGGTTAATTTAAGACCCTTTGGGGTAGCCCAGCGAGCAGCCTCAAAAGCCGCACCGCAGCAAGCCATACCACCACCGATTAAAAGCAAGTCGGTCTCGACTTCAATCATCTCAGGCTTCTGGCAATAAGAAAAATTACATGTTTCTAATTCCATTATTTTCCTCCAGTTATTAGACTATTTTCTTTAATTTTATCAATCACTGTTTCTTAATAAAAGTTACGGTTTTCTTACTTCCGTAAGATTAAAGAATCCGGGCTTTTTAAGGTTGTCGTAATTAGGCTCCGGTTTGCCCTTGTATGGATCCACTGAACCCTCAGCGGTTGTACGAATCGGGAATTTGAAGCGTTTAAGTGCGCCGCTTCTGAACTTGACAGTCCACATAATGGAATCAGATCCTCTCATTGGAATTACGTTTCCACCAAGGGGATTGAAGTCAGCGTAGCCTCTGACCTCGATAGCCTGCTGCGGGCAAATCTTCACGCAGCTATAGCACTCCCAGCACTGCTCCGGCTCCTGATTGAAAGCTTTCATTCTGTCGCGGTCCAGCTTCATAAGGTCATTGGGGCAGATGTACATACATGCGGTTCTCTCCAGCCCTTTGCAGCCGTCACACTTCTCAGTCATAACAAAACTCGGCATATGTTACCTCCTTTTTACTTTTTGGCTTAAAAAGCCATCGCTAATTGTTTTTTAAAAGGGTGCTCATCTTTTTTAACCGGGCAACCCTGTTCTATATATAAACAATAAGGGGGTATTTTAATACCCCCTTATTGTTTACTTAGCCTGTTGAGTGTTTGTGCATTTTTATTTCGACTTTTTCAGTCAAACCGGCATAGTATTTCCTAAGAACCTCAAGTACCTCCGGGCGGCTAAAGTGGTCTGGCACCTCGGAATTCTCTGAAAGCATCTTCCTTAAGGCTGTACCGCTAAGCATCAGTCTGTCCTCTTTACCGTGCGGACAGGTCTTCATAGAGGCCATACCGTCACATCTCTTGCAGTAGAACGTCCAGTCTATGTTCATTGGCTTTGTTTCAAGAGCGTCTGTAGGTATCTCTTTGAAAATGGTCTGAGCATCAAACGGGCCGTAGTAGTCGCCAACACCAGCGTGGTCTCTGCCTACGATAAGGTCGCTGCAGCCATAGTTCTGTCTGAAGAGGGCATGGAGCAGTGCCTCTCTGGGGCCTGCGTATCTCATATCAAGCGGATACCCAGCCTGTACACAGGTGTTTTTCACAAGGTAGTGCTCTATGAGCAGGTTGATGCAGTCTTTTCTTACGGTTGCGGGTATGTCACCGGGTTTGAGTTTACCCAATAGCTGGTGAATCAAAAGACCGTCGCAGATTTCAATAGCGATTTTTGCAAGGAATTCATGGGAACGGTGCATAGGGTTTCTGGTCTGAAATGCTGCTACACGGCTCCAGCCCTTGTCTTCAAATATCTTTCTGGTCTCAGCCGGCGTCAGGTATATGCCTGCGTACTCGGTTGGGAATGTGCCCTGGCTAAGGACTTTCACAGGGCCTGCCAGATTAACATCACCCTGCTGCATAACCATCGCAACACCGGGATGAGCCTGGTCATTGGTTCTATAGACTTTCTTGCACTCATGATCTTTATCTATTGTATATTTTTCCTTTATAACCATGGTGCCCATAATCTCGCCGGTTTCATCATCAACGAGGGCAACCTCCTGGCCATTTTTCAAACTGTCAGCTTGATCTTTAGAAGTGGAAAGCGTGACAGGGATTGGCCAAAACACGCCGTCTTTCATTAAATAGTTGTCGCATACGCCTTTCCAGTCGTCATGGCCCATGAAGCCGTCAAGTGGTGTGAAGCCGCCTATTCCTAACATTATGAGGTCTCCTACCTCTCTTGAAGCCATCTTAACCTTTGTCAGGCTCTGAGCCTTTTTCAATTCCTCACTGAGCGCTGCCCCTTCTAAAAGCAACGGCTTCAGTTTCTTTTCCTTACCATGTGGCCTTACTAGTGCCATTTCTTTAATACCTCCTGTTTTATTATGATAACATCGTTGTTATTTTATTAAATATTTCTTTCATATCCCCTACTCCGTCCACTCTCTTAAGTATGCCTTTGCTGCCGTAGTAATCTATGAGGGGCTCTGTCTGAGCCTTATACACGTCGAGCCTCTTTTTAATGGTGTCTTCTTTATCGTCATCTCTTTGGTAGAGGTCAGCGCCACACTTGTCGCATTTTCCTTCTGTCTTTGGAGCGCTAAAATATATATTGTACATCTGGTTGCAGCCCTTACAAGTGCGTCTGCCAGTTAATCTTTTCATAAGGACTTCAAAGTCCACATCTACGCTTAATGCTCTTGTTAGGGGCATTCCCATTGACTCTAAGACGCCGTCAAGGGTGGCGGCCTGTGCGGTGTTGCGAGGAAAACCATCCAGTATAAACCCTGCCTTGCAATCGCTCTGTAAAAGTCTGTCCTTTACCATGCCAATTACTACACTGTCGGCTACCAACTCGCCTCTGTCCATGAAGCCTTTCGCTTCTTTACCTAATGCCGTACCGTCTGCTACGTGTTTTCTCAAAATATCCCCTGTTGATATCTGAGGAATCCCGAATTTTTCTATCAACATCTTAGCCTGAGTTCCTTTTCCGGCGCCCGGTGCTCCCAATAATACTAATCTCATATTTCCTCCATTTTCCTTAAATACATTCCATCGTTTTCTGAACTAACAGTACTACACCTCATTTAAAGTTATACCACTTAACACATCCGGCAGTATCCTATACAAACAAAACCCCCGTTGTCAAGACAGCGTATCACTCCTTATCTCAAACTCTAAAAATATAACCAAATGGATTTTACAAATATATTCATTCTGTGTCAAGTGAAATTTATTAGTAAACATATTTTTTTTGAAAAATTTTTTTTAAAGTAACTGAATAAGGAAAATGGCTTTAGCATCTTCATTAATCAATGAGTCTTCTTTTTAAACGATTTATTCCAAGAAAGCCAAAAAGCGATGTAAAAACAATTATATACAGCAAGTCATAGGCAATAACCGGTTCGATTTTTAAAAGGCAGAATGCTCTGGACAGCCTTACGGAATGGGTCAGGGGCAAAATTTCAACCACAGGCTGCATCCACCCCGGCAACTGAGAGACTGGAAAGACAGCGCCGCAAAAGAAAAACATTGGCGACAAAAGTCCTGTCATATAAAAATTAAAATATGCAATAGTCTTTACAAAGGAGGTAATAAATAAAGAAAGAGCGGCAAACATAAGACCCGTCAAAAAGCCAATGACAGGAGCCATCAACCCTGCCGGAAACTTTATTATTCCAAATAGAATAACAACCACGAGCACGGCAAACGAAAAGAAAAATCCCTTGGTTGCCGCCCACAACATCTCTCCTATGAGAAGGTTTTCCACACTAAGTGGTGCTGCCAGCATCCCCTCATAGACCTTATTGAATTCCATCCGGATAAATGTCCCGAAAGAGCATTCAAATGCAGCAGTCATCATAGAGGTTGTCACAACGAGGGCAGATGCCAGAAATTCCAAATATCTTACACCTCCTATGTCAGGCATATACCGGCCAAGGCCAAGCCCCACGCCAGACAAAAATATCAAAGGCTCCACAAATGGCGGAAAACCGTTACTAAAGAGGTTTTTCGTATAAACCCTGACGTGGCGGCACCACACGGCAAAGACCCGTGTGCAGGCTCCCGGCATAATGTTGTTGTGAAGCATTGGCATTTTATTGAAAACTTTTGTCAATTTCTTCTTGTGCTTGCATTTAAAACAGTTATGCCAACCACATTATCGCCGTCTTTTCTAATTAAAATGTCCTCGCTTGTCTCAATAGTTTCTGTAGCACGTTGAGGCTTACGAAAGCTGACATATAGCACGTCAGCCTCATCATCGTAGTCAAATTGAATGTGATTACATTGAAACTTCAATAAGCCTGAAACCAGAGCCAAACAATTTCGGACTAAGCTGTCTTGTGTTATTTTTGTGTCCATAACAATTCACCTTTAGGCGTATTATTTAAAAAATATGCCGTTATAATAAAACCATCACTGGTTTGCATTTCCCTGTAAATGACTACCAACCACTTCCTGTTACCAACATTCCTCACTGCTTTTAACGTTCCTTTGTTTCCTCTCAACACGTATTCAGGTTTTTCTATTGTTTCTAACACATCATAGAAAGAACCTGCCAAATCATCATGGTTTTCTGTTATATGACACCATCTTTCAAACGTCAACCGTATAGGAACATCGTTTACAGAGTATGCTATATGCATCTTTAATATTAAAAAAATTCCTCTGAAGTATTGTAACATTTTTTGTAAGGTATGAAAAGTGGACATTTTTTAAGGTTTTAAGGGAAAGGGCAACGCACTTTCTCTTACTACTTTTCATTACTTAAATTCCCTTACACTGACTGGTTAAGTGTAACCTTTTTTAATATTTCAGAAGCTCTTTTGAAATCCGTCATTATTTGCTCTCTTAGGGCATCAGGGCTTGGGAACACCCTTTCATCTCTCAGCCGTTCGATAAAATGCACCCGCACGGTTTTACCAACGGCGTTGCCCTCATAACCAAATGCGTGCACCTCATAGCTTGTCGGATTCTCTCCAAAGGTGGGGTTACTCCCGATGTTTGCAGCCCCGTCATATAGATGGCCATCAATTTGAACCTTTACGGCATAGACTCCGCACCGCGGCACTAATTCATCCGGCAACGAGAGGTTTGCCGTTGGTATATGAAGAATGCTCTTGCCACGTCCTGTGCCGGTTATTATTTCCGATTGTATGAAATAGGGCCGTCCAAGGTAGCAATTGGCATGTGCCATGTCACCCTTTATCAAATGATGCCGGATTACACTGCTGCTTATTACTACGCTGTCTCTTTTAACATTTCTAACCACCTGAAATGTAAATCCATACTTCTTGCCCCGTCTGCGGAGTGATTCCGTTGTACCCTTTTTCCCTTTGCCAAATCTGTAGTTGTGCCCGACTATCACGTGGCTTGCATTAAGTTTACCGACAAGAACGTTTTCTACAAAAAAATCCGGCTCTGTCGAGGAAAACCTCTTATTGAACTCTATACACAAAAGCACGTCCATCCCTGCCTTTTCTATAAGCTCTGCTTTTATATCAAAAGGCGTCAGTATCTTTATCCCCTTCTGTGGATTTACAATCTTAAGCGGATGAGGCTCAAAGGTGATCACGATAGATGTGCCGTTTGACTTCTGTGCAGACTCTCGTACCCGCTCAAGTATTCGCCTGTGCCCGGTGTGTACTCCGTCAAAGTTACCAAGAGTTACTACAGGAACCGGATATTTTTCTATCAGATTATCCAGCCCTCTTATTACCTCCAACGTTGTCTCCTTATAAAATTATTATTGACCACATAAACTATTCATTATACAATTTCCTAAAAAAATAGTGTTATAATTATGTATGTCATCTTTAAAAATAAAAACATATCCTGCAGCCGTGCTTATGGGAAAAGCCACAGCCGTGGAAAACATAGACGGCAAGGTTGTGAAACTTATTGAGGATATGAAAGAAACCATGTTTGAGTGCGAGGGGCAAGGACTAGCGGCGCCTCAGGTTGGACATTCCACTAAAATCATCATCGCTGACCCATCACTTAAGGAGCCTGACAAGTATAAGCTGACTGTGATAATTAATCCGGAGATTGTCTATTCAGAAGGGATAATGGAATCAACAGAGGGTTGCCTCAGTCTTCCAAAGTCAACTTTCACAGTAAACAGAGCTATGCGGGTTTTTGTAAAAGGGGCTGACATTGACGGTAACACTCTTGAGATAGAGGCCACAGGGAATTTTGCACGCATCCTTCAGCACGAAATTGATCATTTGCACGGCATACTGCTGCTTAACAGGATCAGTGAGAGCGAAAAAGCTGCTTATGATAAGAAAAATTTGAAAAATGCAAAAAAGCGAATTTTTCTGAAATCTTAGGAAACCTGCAAATGAATATAGCTTTTTGGGGGACACCGTGGTTTTCTGTTCCGGCTCTTGAAGCATTAACCGGCAGCGGACACAACGTCTCACTTGTTGTAACCCAGCCTGATAAGGGCAGACGGACTAAATTGATAATACCTCCGGTTAAACAGGCGGCTCTGGCCTCCGGCATTGAAGTGATACAGCCTGAGACCATTAAATCTGAGGCTCTCATTGACACATTGGCAGCGCTTAACCATGACCTCAACGTTGTGATAGCTTACGGCAAGATTTTACCGGCTGAGATTTTAAATATGCCAAAGTTTAAATCCTTAAATGTTCACGCCTCAGTGCTTCCCAACTACCGCGGGGCAGCGCCAATCCAATGGGCAATCATAAACGGTGACACTGAAACCGGCGTAAGCACCATGCTTATGGATGAGGGGATTGATACCGGGCCAGTTTATTACACAGAAAGGGAAATTATCAAAGAGGATGACACGTATGAATCTTTGAGTCTGAGACTTGCTAAACGAGGGGCAGAGTTATTAATTAAAACTCTTACAGATATAGAGGCCGGAACTGCCACAGCAACCCCCCAGAATGGTACATCCACCTATGCGCGAATTCTGAGAAAAGAGGATGGTCTTATTAACTGGAATAAATCAGCCGCTCACATTGTCAACACAATAAGGGGGCTTTACCCGTGGCCGGGAGCCTATACGTTTTTTAACAGACAGAGGGTAAAGATTCTCAGGGCAAAGGCAGTGATAACTGAAGGGAGTTGGGCAACAGCCTCCGAGGTGATACATCAAAATACCAGAGACGGACTTGTTGTAGCCTGTGGAGAGGGTACCTTGTCAATATTGGAGCTACAGCCTGAGGGTAAAAAAGCCATGTCCTGCGCAGACTTTATAGCCGGCAGAGTAAAAACACCTGAAAACGTTCTTTATGTGGGTTAAATTTAAAATATTTTGGGTTAAATTTTTGCGTGCCTTTACACTAAAGGTGCTCTATCCGTTTCTTATGCTAATAGGGGCGTTCCTAAAAAGCAAAAAAGAATCGTTTCAGGATTTCATTATAAACATTAATAATAACCTTGTGATGAAACTTGGCATTAAGACCTCAAAACTCCTGATTATGTTACCTCACTGTATTCAGATTGATAAGTGTGACATTCGGATTACCAATGACATAAATAACTGCAAGAGGTGCGGCAGGTGTAACGTCAAAGACTTAATAGCCGTGGCAGAGAACTGTAACCTCAAACTCTATGTGGCAACAGGCGGCTCTCTAGCAAGAAAACTGGTTAAAGACATCCGTCCGGATGCCATAGTGGCTGTTGCCTGTCAACGGGACTTAAGCAGCGGGATAGCTGATTCACACCCGCTGCCTGTCATTGGAGTACAAAACGAAAGGCCGTTTGGCCCATGCTATAACACAAAAGTCAGCGTTGAAAAAGTGCAGGAAGCGATAAAGACATTTCTACAATGAAAAAATTTTTAATAATCTCTGCCCTCCATGTTGACATCACAACAAATAAAATGCTATAAATTGAGGAACGGGTGTGTAACAGACCAATAAAAAATAAATTTTAGGAGGTAACTTTAAGTATGGCGGCACAAAAAAAGAGAATGGCAATAATAGCAAGCAAAGGGACTTTGGATATGGCCTATCCTCCGTTAATTCTTGCTTCTACCGCAGCGGCAATGGACGTTGATGTGCAAATATTTTTTACTCTTTACGGTGTGGATATAATAAATAAGAAGAAGTACCGTAATCTTCAGGTGGCGCCGATAGGCAACCCTGCTATGCCCTCCCCTATTCCTATGCCAAACATAATTGGAATGCTGCCCGGTATGACGCCCATGGCAACCATGATGATGAAAAGCATGATTAAGAAGATCAACTGGCCTAGTATTCCTGAGCTTGTTGACGCTTGCCGTGAGGTTGATGTCAGAATGATAGCCTGTACGCCTACAATTGAGATGACCGGCATATCTAAGGATGACCTTGTAGATGGTGTTGTACTTGCCGGTGCTGCAGAGTTCCTTAACTTTGCTCTTGACGCTAACATCAGCTTGTTTATCTAAGTTGAACGATATTGGTTTAGATATTAGTTAAGTTAGTCTAAAACATATAGTATAAGGCAGCTAATTAAAGCGGAGCAATTCCGCTTTATTAGTTTATATGCCTTGGCTACAGTGGATGGTGCAGAGGTATATTTTTATTGTAACACCTATTTGCAAGACTTTCACGCTGCCGTACCAGCATTGCCAGAGCCTGTCGTTTCCTTTCAAATTAAACTGCCAAAGTCAGGATAATCGTATCCTGAAAAAAAGTGCCAAAAAAAAATACTACTGTAACTAAAGTCGCATAAATCTCAGTATTATGTTGTGTTACCATCGTAAATTAGCACAGGATAACGTTTGTAAGACGTACAAGTTTTTTTTGAAAGGAGGAGACATGCAGAGTTCTGTAATCAAAACAGCGTGGTATCTTATCATCCTAAGTGTGTTGTTTTGGCCACAATTATCTAAGACATCATACGGGGCTGAGGTGGATACCGGCAAAAAAGTTTTTGAAAGCCGCTGTGCCATTTGTCATGGTTTTAAGGGGGATGGTAATGGTGTCATTGGAATTGTGGAAAAAGGAGTTGTTGGGGATAAGTTGTGGTCGGTCTATCCACGTGACTTAACTGTTGGCGTGTTTAAGTTTAGATCAACACCCTCTGGCTGCCTTCCCACTCAGGCCGATCTTGAGCACATAGTCTCACAAGGAATTACAAGAGCGGCAATGCCATCCCATAAGGATGTTTCTAAGGCAGACGTTGACGCGGTCATCGAGTATGTGAAGACATTATCAACTCGATGGAAAGAGGAGGCACCTTGTAAACCTTTTACAGCAGCAAAACCCGCATGGGTTGGTTCTGCCGAATCTGCTAAAAAAGGGCAGGAAGTGTTTGAGAAGATGAAGTGCTGGGAGTGTCATGGTAAAGAGGGTAAAGGAGACGGCCCCAAGTCACAAGACATCAAAGACGACTCAGGGAAACCAATCTTGCCGTTTAATTTTACCACAGGGGAGCTTAAGCGCGGCTCAACGCCGGAGAATGTCTATATGACTTTCACAACCGGACTGGATGGCACCGGAATGCCCTCTTATGAGGATTCCTTAAACGAGGAACAGCGTTGGAATCTGGTATCTTATACGCTAAAACTTATGAAAAAATAACAGACAAACGCTTGTATATAACCGGGGTATTGAATCTCTGAATAAAGCAAGCGTTGTTTTGCAGGAGGATTAGAAATATATGGCCAATTTATCACGAAGAAATTTTTTAAAAACAACCGGCGGCGGATTACTGCTGACACTGGCAGGGGGCACTGAGGCCTTAGCCATGCATGCCCTTGAGCCTGCCGTTAATGTGGCTAATCCGCTTAGCCATTACCCTGCGCGCGATTGGGAAAAACTCTACAGGGATATTTATAAGGCAGATTCAAGTTACATTTTCATGTGCACACCCAACTGCACGCATAACTGCTACCTCAGGGCTTACGTGAAAAACGGCGTTGTAGTCCGTGTCGGGCCGTCTCAGAACTACCACAAGGCAACCGATGTGTATGGAACGAAAGCCTCCCAGCGATGGGATCCAAGACACTGTAACAAGGGGATTTCGTTAGTGAGGCGTTTTTACGGAGACCGACGGGTAAAAACCCCTATGATACGTAAGGGATTTCTTGAGTGGGTGGAAAAAGGTTTCCCGCGTGATCAAAACGGAATACCGCCAAAGGAAATGTTTCGCCGCGGCGAGGATACCTATGTTGCGGTACCATGGGACAAAGCGTTTGAGGTAGCGGCAAAAACTTTCCATGAACTGGCAAAAACTTATTCAGGTGATAAGGGAGCAGAGCTTCTTAAGCAGCAAGACTACGACGAGGCTATGATTAAGCGTACAGAAGGGGCTGGCACCAGAACCATGAAGTTCAGGGGCGGTATGCCGGTTCTTGGCTCTATGAAACTCTTTGGCCAGTACAGGTTTGCCAATTCAATGGCTCTACTGGACAAGCAGGTCAGAAACGTAAGTGAAGACAAGGCCGTTGGCGGCGTTGGACTGGATAACTACACGTGGCACACCGACTTGCCCCCAGGACACCCCATGGTGTGCGGCCAGCAGACTATTGACTTTGATTTGGTAAATGTTGAGTACTGTGACGTCGTAGCCTGCTGGGGTATAAACTGGATTTCCACAAAGATGCCTGATGGCCACTGGCTTACAGAGGCTCGCATGAAGGGCAAAAAGGTCATTGTTATAACTACTGAGTACAGCTCCACCTGCAGCAAAGCCGACGAGATTGTAATTATAAGACCAGGCACCGACCCTGCTCTGTCCCTTGGCATAGCTCATGTGTTAATTAAAGAAAACCTCTATGACAAGAAATTTGTCAAAACACATACAGACCTTCCTATGCTTGTACGGATGGACACCGGCAACATGTGTAAGGCAGCCGATGTAATTAAAGATTACAAGCAGAAGGAACTTACACTGAAAAAGATAGTTAAAGATAAGGGAGACTTGCCAAAACCTGCACAAACAAACGTGGGGATGCCTGGTGTCACAGAGGAAATGCGCAACTCATGGGGCGATTTCGTCATGTGGGACACAAAAAGCGGAAAACCTGTTGCCGTAAGCAGTGACGACGTAGGCGAGCATTTCCATAAATTGGGCATTGACCCTGCCTTAGAGGGCGAATTTACCGTCACAATAGACGGCAAGGATGTAAAAGTACGCCCCGTGTTTGATGTTATTAAACAACACCTGTTTGATACATGGACGCCTGAAAACACCTCAAAAGTAACGTGGGCGCCTGTTTCTGCCATACACAGCCTTGCCAGACAATTTGCCAAAAACCCTGAGAAAGTCCTTTTTACAGTTGGCATGGGACCAAACCAGATGTTTAATGCAGATCAGAAGGACAGGGGAATATTTTTAGTAGCGGCTCTGACAAGAAACGTTGGGTTTGTCGGCGGAAATGTAGGCAGTTATGCCGGTAACTACCGTGCAGCATACTTTAACGGAATGCCACAGTACATGGCGGAAAATCCCTTTGATATAACGTTGGATCCTTCAAAGCCGGCAAAGATGAAACCATTGTTTGCATTGCAGTCGGCTCATTACTATTCGCACGGCGATCAACCGTTGAAAGTGCATGGCCACTACTTCAATGGAAAAACCCACATGCCGTTTCCAACTAAATCATTATGGTTTACAGCCTCAAACTCATTACTGGGTAACGCCAAGGGCCATTACGAATTGGTGATGAACCTGCTACGCCATCCGGCATATCGCGCTAAGGGAATGCACAAGCGTATGCTCGATGCGGTGTTTGTAAACGAGTGGTGGTGGAACGGCTCCTGCGAGTATTCAGATATCGTGTTTGCAGCAGACAGCTGGGCCGAGTACAATGTCCACGACATGACTCAGTCCTGCACCAATCCCTTTATGCAGGTCATGCCGCTTACAGAAATCAAACGCATTCACAATACAAAGAGTGATACGGAAATCTATCAGGGTGTCGCCCATGCGATGGGAAAAATCACTAATGATAAGCGCTTCGATGATTACTGGGCACTTATCAGCGCTCCGCACAAGGCTAAACCATATATACAGCGCGTGCTGAGCCACTCTAACATGTTTAAGGGCTACGATATAGAGGATCTGCTGGTGAAAGCTAAAGACGGAATCCCTGCCATGATGATGGGCAGAACCTATCCAAAATTTATTGGCTACGAGCAAAGTAATGAATCGAAACCCTGGTACACCAAAAGCGGACGCCTTGAGTTTTATCGCGATGAGCAGGAGTTTAAAGACTATGGCGAGAGCATACCTCTTCACCGTGAACCCATTGATGCCACATTTTATGAGCCTAATGTTATTGTAGCCTCACCGCATCCTCTGATAAAACCAAAAACACCGGAGGCTTACGGCTGGCCAAGCAGTGACCTTAGCCGTGAAACGCGGCAGGCACGAAACGTGGTTTACACAGTGGATCAACTGTTAAAGACAGAGCATCCGCTTATAAAGGATAAGTACAATTTCATATGGCTAACGCCAAAATATCGCCACAGTGTCCACACCATGTTTGCCGACCTGGATTATCTGTCTGTGTGGTGGGGGCCATTTGGCGACATATACCGCAAGGATAAGCGTAAACCGTGGGTAGGCGAGGGATACATTGACATGCACCCGGAGGACGCTAAAGCCTACGGAATTGAGGACGGCGATTATGTGTGGGTTGATGCCGACCCTGAGGACATGCCGTTTAAGGGCTGGCAGGAGCGTCCAAATGAGTACAAAGTGTCTCGCTGTATGCTTAGGGCAAGGTATTATCCCGGCACTCCGCGCGGAGTCACAAGAACGTGGTTTAATATGTATATGGCCTCATTTGGCTCTGTAAAGGGACATGAGAGCAGAAAGGATGGACTTGCTAAGAGTCCTGCCACAGGTTACCAGTCCATGTATCGTTACGGCGGACACCAAAGCGGCACACGCTCGTGGCTTAGACCTACGCTTCTTACCGATACCCTGGTTCGTAAAGAACTAATGGGGCAGGCAACCGGACAGGGTTTTTGCCCGGATGTACATTGCGCAAACGGCGCTCCTCGTGAGTCTTTTGTCAAGTTTTCCAAAGCTGAGGACGGTGGCGAAAGTGGCAAGGGTAAGTGGAGACCTGTGACTTTAGGCGGACGCCCTACGCATGAAAGCGACACCTTTAAAAAATATCTGAGTGGACAGTATGTCAGCTAACACCAGCAAAGGAGGAAATATATAATGGAAGACGTCTTTAACTGGCAAATAAACCGGAACATGAAGTATCCATATTCAGCAGCAATGCCGGAAAAACAATTTGCCGCAGTTTTTGACATAAATAAGTGCATAGGATGCCAGACATGCTCCATCACCTGTAAGACAACCTGGACGGCAGGACGCGGACAAGAGTATATGTTTTGGAATAATGTTGAATCTAAACCTTACGGCGGATACCCACTGTACTGGGATTCTAAACTGTTAGAGAAAATTGGCGGCGGTAAGTGGAACAACAACACTTATGCCGGTAAGACAATTTTTGAAAAGGCTGCCGAGGAAAACAAAAGCGTTGAGGGGTTTTTACCTGCCCTTGAAGACTGGTCCTACCCTAACATGGGTGAGGATGAAATCTATGGCGGCAGTGTAACACAGGGGATGCACATAGAGTCGCTTCCGCATCCGATCTGGTTTTTCTATCTGCCCAGAATCTGTAACCACTGCAGTTATCCAGCCTGTGTTGCCGCCTGTCCGCGCAAATCGGTCTATAAACGGCCAGAAGACGGCATAGTGCTGATAGACCAGTCCCGCTGTCAGGGCTACAGACAGTGTGTAGCGGGCTGCCCATACAAAAAACCGATGTACAATGCCACTACCAACAGGAGTGAGAAGTGTGTGGCCTGTTATCCAAAGACAGAGGCTGGCCTTCACACCCAGTGTATGGAACACTGCATAGGGAAAGTCAGAATTCAGGGCTGGATAAGCCCACCTGATAAGGCTGACCCAAATAACCCGATAGACTACCTTGTGCATGTTAAAAAAATTGCGCACCCTCTGTATCCACAGTTTGGCACTCAGCCTAACATCTACTACATACCTCCTATTCATGTTCCTTCACCGTATCTGACACAGATGTTTGGAACGGGCGTGGATGCCGCAATTAAAGCCTATAAGGCAGCGCCCTCAGATACCACTCTGAAGGGGCTATTGGTTTTATTTGGCAGTTGTGCCGAGCTTATGACTAAATTTGAAGTTAAAAACGACATCGCTATCGGTTACAACAGCAAAGGGGACATTGTTGCACAAGCACCGATACAAGAGCCCCATGTTATTAGGGATCATTACGACAAGGCCCGTGACGTATATCGTCTGGATGTAACTTAAAATGTCCCCGGCAATCAGGGAATATCTCATGAGGAGGATATAGCAATGAAGAAAGCTGTTTTGCTTTTGTTTACACTCACGCTTATGCTTACAGCAATGTGCAACACATCTTTTGCTGGAATCATAATGCCAGATGATGGCATCAGGGTGAGTTACACAAAGGGTAACATTTCACTGGATAATGCTGAGCTTTGGAAATCAGCCAAAGCTTCACACATTAAACTTATAGCGCTTGAGACTACAACAGCGCTAAGGCAAGGCACAATTGCTGTTGATGACATGAAAGCGCTAAACAGTAACGTAAGATATGTGTTTAATCTGTCGAAACCAGCGCCAGTGGTGACAGTTAAGGCGGTGCATAACGGTAAAAAAGTCGCCTTCCAGTTGACCTGGGACGATGCGACTCAGGACACAGAAAATGCAATTGATTCTTTCAGAGACTCGGTAGCGATGTTGTTTCCAGTTAAGCAGGCAGAAGAGTTTTACCCGTCTCCACTAATGGGAGCGAAGGGGGAGCCTGTTAACGTATGGCAGTGGAGAGCCGACTGGCAGGCGGAAAAAGACGGCAAGCGCAATCTGGACGCTCGTCAGCCACACACTGACGGCATTTACGTTTCATACTCTGACGCGATTTTAAAGTCAGAGTTTCCCCAAAGGCCATCTAAGGATGCCGCTATGGTTCAGTACATAGCCGAGGGCTACGGCACTCTGACAAAAATGAAAAATCAAACTCCGGTTGCACATGGCTCATACAAAAACGGGAAATGGACGGTAGTGTTTGTCAGGGACCTAAAAAGTGACGACGAAGGGGATGCTGAATTTGTTACGGGCAAGAGAACCTATGTCAACTTTGCAGCATGGAATGGCAGCGGAGGTGATGTAAACGGCATGAAATCCCTGTCAATCGTCTGGACACCTCTTGTGTTTGATGCTGCGTCACAGGCAAAGAAATGATGACTAATTTAGCTATAGAAGCTGTAGAATATGAACAGGCGACCGCTGTCGTAAGAAGCCGTATTTATGGTTTACTGGCAGCAGGGTTTCGCCAGATGACAGAGGAGCATTTTCAGGAGCTGTCTCATCATTACGTACACTCGTGGAAAGATGTTGTGGGGTTTTTAGCAGCGGGCGAGGGGCATTTCCTGCCCCTCGTTGATTCCATCTCAGAGGCTTTAAAAACCAGCACTTTCGACACCCTGTATGAGGAGTATAATAGTCTGTTTTTGTCGTTTGGGCGGACTTTTGTAACGCCGTATGAGATGGAATGTATGAGGGACACACCTCAGCACTCCCTCACTTCACAAGCGGAGCTTGCCGATGTGGCAGGCTTTTACAATGCCTTTGGCCTTAACACGGCAACTGACGTGCCCGAGCGGGTTGATCACATATCAACCGAGCTTGAGTTTATGCACGTGATGGCGCTAAAGGAGGCCACTGCACTTGAGAATGCCAACACTGAACACATAGAAATAGTACAGCATGGGCAACAGAAATTTATGTCCGACCACCTCGGCCGCTGGGCTAAAAGATTTACCGAAGCGGTTATAGCCATCGGTGATACAGGCAGTTTTTACCATGTGCTAGCAAAAATGCTCAGTATTTGGGTTGATATTGACAACTCATTACTCTTCGATGAAAAATAGTAATTTGTTTGCTACGTTTAGTGGATTTTGTAGGGGCGGCCGGCCAGTCGCCCTTACTCAGTCAGAGTGTTATTGGTAAAGATATTTCTTATTCTTGTTTTTGCCCAGGGATATAACAATCTCATACGGAATAGTGCCGGAAAGTGCAGCAAGTTCACAGGCTGTGATTTTACACTGCCCGTCAGAGCCAATTAGTGTGACCTCGGCAGTTTCGTTAAAATCTGAAATATCTGTTAAATCCACCATGGTTAAATCCATACAAACCCTGCCAACTATCGGAGCATACTTGCCGTTTACGATAACCCTGCCAATGTTTGACAACATCCGCGGGTAACCGTCAGCGTATCCAACAGAAAGCACCCCGATAAGACTATCCCGTTTTGTAATAAATGTGCGGCCATAGCTTATGGATTTCCCGTTAGATACCTTTCTGATATCTACAAAGCGGCTTTTAACTGTCATCACAGGCTTTAAAAATTCGTCACAATTTATATCGGACTGGCAGGCCATGGGGTTACTGCCATAGAGCATAAGCCCTGGGCGCACCGCATCAAGATGAGAAGCAGCAAAAGTAAGCACTGCTGCACTGTTTGCAAAATGCCATATAGCGCTTGTGTAGTACTGGGAAACTACTTTGCGTATTTCAAGAAATCTGTCCAGTTGATGTTGTGCAAAATCTCTGTTGTTCAGATCAGCCTCTGAAAAATGGCTCATAAACCCGGTAACCTCTATACCCTTAAAAGCGGTAAGGTTTATCAGTTTGTCAACACACTCATCGTAAGCAAAGCCAAGCCTGCCCATACCGGTATCAATATCAACATGAATTTTGATTCTTATATTTTTACTTAAAGCATAATCACTGAGAATACGGCAGTCAGTTTCGTTTCTGGCTATAGGGGTAAGGGCATATCGGACAATTTCTTCAGGTTCAGGGTTGTCAAAAAGAACAAGCACGGGCTTTTTTACACCAGCCTCCCTTAACTCAACAGCCTCAGACAAAAAGGCAACTCCAAAGGAATGAACGCCTGCGGCCTCAAGCGCTAAGGACACCGCCACCGCACCATGGCCATAAGCATCAGCCTTAACGACAGCTATTACAGGGCGTCCCCCACATCGTTTATCTAAAACTGCATAATTATGCCGCAGTGCAGATAAGTCTATTTCAACAACCGGTCCTCTCACAGCAAACACTAAGCAGGCTTCTCAGTTTTCTCCTTCGGCGCCTCTGCTTCTTTCTTAGGTGTGACATCAATCTCGTCGTGATCGGACATACTCTTTTTCAGGTTTTTAATAAATGATCCCATCCCTTTGCCAAGCTCAGGGAGCTTTGAGGAACCAAACAGCACCACTACTATTATTAAGATCAACATTAATTCAGGTGTTCCCAGTCCAAACATATTGTAACCTCCTTTTCTTAATACGGCCGGGGTGGCTCACCCCTTGTTTATTATACTCTATTTCAAAGACAATCCTCAATTTCTTTCAGGTTTTCTAATGTGTTTATATTTATAAAACAATTATTTTTACAATTACCCACTGTAAAATCCGACCCATCAATGTACTTAGTATTTATCTCTTTTAATAAAATTTTCAAGGACTTTTGTCCGCCCTTAAGAGATTTTTCCATGACAGGCAAGACAGCCTTATTATAAATGGCAAAAAGCGGCTCAGGCACTCCCTCACATAACGGTACAACAGCATCAAAATCAGGATTGTCATGTGCGTAGCGAATCATCAGTTCCACAGCCTCTTTTTCAATAAAAGGCATATCACAGGCAGCCACAAACATATTATCATAGTTGCAGTTTAACAGACACGAAAAAATACCGGTCATAGGTCCCCTTATATCATAAACGTCTCCAATTAGCGCAACAGGTTTGTGTTCATAAAGCGGTGCAATAGAAAAATATATTTCAGGATTGTTTGTACTTAACAAGACCTCTGTAAAACACTCATTGAATAGTCTTAGTGTTTTCTCCATGATGGTTGTGCCGCCGATTTTTATGAGCCCTTTAGGATATGGAAAGCGGCTGTTTTCACCGCCAGACAGTAGTGCACCGGCCATCTTATGAGTCACTTGTAAAAAACCTCCCTCAGATATTAATAATCACTTAAGAAGCCCAAGGTTATAAGCAGCCTCCTCGTAATTGGGTTTTAGTCTAAGAGCCTCTTCATATTGTATCTTTGCCTCAGCAACTCTGCCCACACGAGCAAAGGCTGTGCCCAAATTATTATGTGCTTCTGCAAAATCTGGTTTCAGTTTAACTGCAAGTGTGTATTGCGCCACAGCATCGTTGAGGTTTCCTGTTTCATCGTAGCAATTTCCGAGGTTATTGTGAGCCTCGGCAAAATCAGGTTTCAGTGCTATCGCCCTCTGATAGTGGCTTATGGCTTCAGGGAAACGTCTGAGTTTAAAGTACAGATTCCCCAGATTATTATAAGTTGCCTCATACAAGGGGTCAATGCGTACAGCTTTTTCAAAGTCGTTTAAAGCTATATCAAACCGGCCCTCTGCCGCATATAACAGAGCATCATTATTGATGGCTTCAACAAAGTCAGGCTTCAGGGCCAGCGCTAAAGCATAGTATTTATGCGCTTTTGTGTTTTCTCCCTGTTTCTTAAAGAGAGTGCCTACATTATTGAGAGCCTCAGGGAAATTAGGTTTCAATTTTATAGCCTCAAGGTAGTACTTTTCAGCTAAAGCGTTATTTCCGAGTTTTTCGTAAGCTCTGCCCATATTATAATATGCACCAAAATATGACGGCATCAACCTCAGGGCTATTTCATATTCCTTGATGGCTTTCTCAAAATCTCCCCTTAGAAGATAAGCATTTCCAAGGCTGTTGTGCGGGCGAACTTTAAGGGGACTCTTTTTTGCTGCATCCTCCCAAATCAATACTCCATCTTGCCACAATGAATTCCTCTTATAAGTTAAAACACCTAATAAGACCAACAGAATCAACGCCAAAACACCAGATACGTTATAAGTATTTTTTTTCATTTTTTCCGACAGAAAAATTAAACCGGCTGAAAAAGACATTAAAAAACCTATTGACGGTAAATACAGTCTATGTTCAAAAATAACGTCTGCAATAGGAATTACAGATGATTCTGGCAGAAGGGTTATAAAAAACCAAAATATTCCAAAACTAATGAGTCTTATTACAGGATTTCTCCCTGATTTTTTAAATAGATAAAATGAAAATAAAACAATACCTGAAAGAAATAAAAAAGAGAAAAATACCTGTGGATTGAAGAGAGTCTTATAGACTGGGAAATCGTAATCAAAATTTTGTCCAACAGGCACAAAAAGAAGCCTTATATAACTCACAATAACCCTGAACTGGGTTAACAGATAGTGTTTAGAGGTGATCACTCCGTGGCTTCCGATAAAGAGGTTTTCACTGAGAAGTGACTCATCGGAATGTCTGGCATTACTACTCAGAATAGTCAACGGAACGATGAGAGTCAACAAGAGAAACGGCAAGACATTGAATATTTTCCTTTTAATACTGCCGCCAAAAAAAACAGTGTCAATTAAAAAAATTAAAAGAGGAATAATAACAGCTAATTCCTTTGTTTTTATTGAAAGCAGCATAAAAAAAAGAGGCAGCACATAACCCATAAACACTTTAGGCCGGTTATAGTTATTTAATCTTGCCCTGATGTAAAAAAACAGAGAAAGCAAACAAAAAAAAGCAGCCAGAGATGAGAACCGTTGAACTATATAAGTAATTGACTGAGTTTCAATCGGATGTAAACCAAAAAATAGGGCGGAAAGGAAGGGTAAAAAACTAAAATCAGTTCTGCACTCATGTATTTCTTCTTTAGAAAAGTAAGGTGTCTTTAATATAATCTTTAGCAAAAAAAATACTAAAACAGTGTTTAAAATATGAATTGCTACATTTGTTATGTGGTATGCTTTGACATCAGTACCTGAGAAGTGATAGTTTATACCAAAAGACAGATAACCTATAAAACGTGACCTGAATTCCGTCTCCATGTTGCCTTGACCAACACGGAGCGGATTTAAAAAATTTCTGTAATCCTTAATTATGTTATTGTCAGTAATATTTACAAAATCATCAAGCATAAACGGTACATTGAAGGTGTTAGAATAGGCAAGAAATACAAGAGACACCAGTGCTAGTACCTGAATATAGACGTTTTGCGTAAACCTTACACCAAGCCGCATTCAATCGCCTAATTTTGTTGGCATCGTCTAAAACTCCTCAACGTCTCCCCTAAAAGGGGAATCCCCTGTAAGGGGAGGCGTCGTTTTCTCCTTGCCGCCAAGGGGAATCCCCTTGGGGACGCTTCTGACTGCTACTTGGTATTACAATTTCAGAGAAAACATTCATTGTAACGATATTGTACTTTTTATTGGAAACTTTTTTCCATATGGCATCCTGTGATAGTTATCGCTTAAGAAGTCCAAGGTTATAAGCGGCCTCCCCGTAATTTGGTTTTAATTTGAGCGCCTCATCATATTGCTGCCTTGCCTCAGAGACTCTTCCCACACGGGCATAGGCCGTTCCAAGATTATTATGAGCCTCGGCAAAGTCGGGTTTTAGTCTAACAGCAAGAGTGTATTGAGTTATAGCTTCTGTAAGGTCTCCTGTTTCATCATAACAATTTCCGAGGTTATTATGAGCCTCGGCAAAATCAGGGTTCAGTACTATCGCCCTCTGATAGTGGCTTATGGCTTCAGGAAAACGTCTGAGTTTAAAGTATAAATTCCCAAGGTTATTATAAGTTGCCTCATACGAGGGGTCAACTCGTAAAGCCTTCTGGTATCGTTGCATAGCTGCATCAAATTTTCCGGCAGATTCGTACATCTGGCCGATATTGTTAATTGCCTCAGGAAAATCAGGTTTCAATGCAACAGCCTTTGAGTAATATGAAAAAGCAAGTGGTTTGTCTCCTCTTTTTTCATAGATACCAGCAAGATTGTTAAATGCCTCGGCAAAGTCAGGTTTTAACCTTATAGACTCTACATATTGTTTTTCTGCCAAATCAGTTCTTTTTAACTTCTCATACGCCTTACCAAGGTTGTATCTTGCCTCGTAGTACACAGGCTTTAACCTTACAGCTTCAATGTATTCTTTAAGGGCGGCATCAATTTGTCCGTTAGCAAACAGTGCGTTGCCAAAATTATTGTGAGGACGGGCTTTCCCCGGGCTTTTTAGCGCCGTATCCTGCCAAAGAGTTACACTGTTGCCCCATACTGAATTTCTCTTGTAAGTTAACACCAAAAGTATTAAGGTTATTACGGCTGTCAATATGATTAAATATTTTTTAAGGCCAGAGTTTTTCCTTTCCAACTTTGCCGTCAAATATGAGACCCCCATAAGCACCGTCAGAAACAACCCAACAGAGGGTAAATACAATCTGTGTTCAAAGATTACGTCCGCTATAGGTATGACTGAGGATTCAACTGAGAGAGCCAGAAAAAACCATAAAATACCAAATCCTGCCAATTTTGCTATCGGATGGGATTTTGATATTTTATACAAGTAGAGAGCAAATAAGAAAATCCCCAAAAGCAGCAAAAACGAAAGCAGAACTCTCAGGTTAAAAAAACTCTTAAAAACAGGAAAATCATAATCAAGGTTTTGCCCAATTGGTAAACACAAGAGCTTCAGATACCTGACAATAACAGGAAATTGCGTACGGAGATAGTCGCCGCGTGAGATTTCATCGTAACTTACAACTGATAAGCTCTCAGCTAAAGCCCCTCCGGTTTTAGCTGAACCACCGTACAAAGTTAATGGAATTATTATAAGAGTTAAATAAAATGGGAAAAGGTTTTTAAGTTTTCTTTTGAAATTATCAGTAAAAAACGAAAACTCTATGAGAGTAAGCATAAAGGGCAGGGTAAATGCAGTTTCTTTGGTCTTCATAGCGAGCACTGCGGAAATGGCAGAAAGCGCATAATAAAAGAAACGTTTCTTAGATGTGCTGACTCTCGCAGTAATGTATAAAACCACTGCTGCGAGATAAAAAAGTGAGCAGAGGGAGGTTAGCCTCTGAACTATGTATGTAACTGCCTGTGTTTGAACCGGATGCAGAGCAAAAACCATTGCCGTCAGAAACGGTAAATATTTGTAAGCAGCGATGTCTTTGCAGTTATCAGAAAAGAGTGGCGTATTGAGTAATAACTTTACCAAAATAAGTACAAGCAATGAATTAACCATATGCACGGCAATATTAAACACGTGGTAGCTAAAAACATCAGCGCCAGAAATCCAATAGTTGAGGGCAAACGTGAAGTATCCGGCAAAGCGTGATTTAAACCCATACTCCATAGTCCCTGAACCTATAGCAAAAGGGTTAATGAAATTCCTGTAGTCTTTAATCAGAGCATTGTTTATGATGTTACCGGCATCATCCATCTGAAAAGGAACGTTGAGGGTGTTTGAATAGGCAGCAAACGCCAGTGTTAATATTAAAACAGCCTGAAGTGTTTTATTTCTTTTTAGTTTTTCTGATATGTTTTTCATGCCGTTCATATTTAATCTCAAATTTGACTTAAAAAGGTTAATGTAAGAAGCAAGGTATTTTCACGTTTCATCTTACTATATCAAAACAAACCGATTACGACATAATACACAGCAGATGATACAAGCCCGCCCACAGTGGATGATAAAAACATCGCAAGCCCTCTGCCCATCCCATTTCTTACAAAAACCACGTTAAGCCATATAAATGATATAGAGCCGGTTATAAAAGCCAATATAAAAGCCGTTGTTGACATAACCTTTGGTCTCAGACGCATCCTTTGTAGAAATAACTGTCTGCTATTATATAGAGTTAAATTTTAAATTTCAATCCTTTAAAATCAGCTCTGACGCTGACACCTCGTGTTTTTTCAAAAGACGTGAAAACTCTGAAGCTGAAATCCTTTTCTTTATAAAAAACCTCTTGGTCAACATTAAAGGAATTTTCAGTATTGCTACACCATATGCCTTTAAAAACATTAGAACCATGGCTGAGGCACTCGCTCCCTCGGCAAACCTTGCAGTGCTTCCTCTTTTGGTTATAATGGAATATGCCTGATATAAATATCGCTTAAAAGTGTAAAAAGGCGAGCCGATTATAAATTCCAGAGGGAAATTTTTAACTGCTACCCAAATCCGGTTTCTTTCAACAAGAAACGCCTTAAACAGGGAATATTTACCTCCGGTTTCGGAATACTTGTGGTACACCACGGCATCCGGACTGTACACAGCGCCCCAGCCGGCAATCCTGCATCTTAGTCCCAAATCCACATCCTCGCAGTAGGCAAAGAAATCCTCATCAAGAAGGCCAATATCATCAAGCATTTTCCGCCTTATGAGGCAGGCACAGCCGCTTGGATAAAGGATTTCGGTTCTGTCGTCATACTGCCCCGCATCGGTCTCTCCTCTGCCCCTTTGACGTCCTATGCCATCAGGATAAATTAACATTCCTGTAGAGTCTATTGTTGTTTTATCAAGTAGAATTTTAGAGGCCACCATCCCAGTTTCTTCCTCACTGTTCATTACTTCAAAAAGGGCGGAAAGCCATTGAGGGGAGACCTCTGTGTCGTTATTTAAGAGTGCGATAAAGGGGCTTTCTGAGGCTTTAATCGCAGCATTACAGGCATGTGAAAAACCGGTGTTTTCATTAAAGGAAATCAGTCTTATTTCTGGAAAGTTTTCCTTAATAAAATCGACTGAGCCGTCAGTTGAGCCGTTATCCACAACAATTGTCTCAAAACTTTTGTAAGTCTGGTTTCTCAGAGAGTTAAGGCAATCACCAAGATACACAAGCCCATTGTAGTTAGGAATTATCACTGTGATGTTTTTCAACATCGTCTCTTTGGCACTGATGAGATGTCAATGTTTATGGCCTGAAGGAGCATTTGAAATGATACGATAATTGGCAACGCTGTAAGCATTATAGTGCCGGGAGAGCGGATAAGTCCGGTAAGGGATGACTGTACCCATTCATAAAGCCCCAAAGATACGCCAAACAGAAACATTGGAATCCCTAAAAGCATATACACAGAGGCCATATTGAAATCATAGATGAAATATTTAAATAAAATCCTCTTTAAAAAACCAGACATTAGTTTAGACGGGAAACTCAGAAGCACTTTTGCAATACTGAGTGAGCTTCTCTCATCCCCATACTTTGCAGGAATGTTGACATCAGCTACGACAGCGTTTATGATGTTTAAATTTATCAACATACTGGATTCAAAAAAGTATCCTACGGATATTTTTTCAAGATCAAGTTTTTTCAGAGTTTCGGAGGATATTGCGGTGTAGCCGTTTGTGGGGTCGGCAAGGTTCCAATACCCGGATGTTAACTTAACAGCAAAAGACAGAGCGCTGTTACCAAAAAGACGAATAAAGGGCATAGCTTTAAGCGCTTTGAAATTGAAAAATCTGTTACCTTTTGAGTAATCTGCAGAGTCCTCTATTATGGGAGCAATCAAATCTTTCAGATAAGCGGGATTCATTTGGCCATCGCCGTCCATTTTAACGATAACCGTGCAATTAAGCTGCAACGCCTTTTTATAACCCTCAATAACGGCGCCGCCTACACCCATGTTTTTAGCATTATAAAGTACGCTGACCCGTGTATCAGCTGCCGACTCGGCAGCTTTACCGGAGTTTTCCGGGCAACAGTCATCCACAACAATAATCTCAGAAACCTCGGCAGGAATGGTTGTTAACACCTCACAGATATAATGGCTGACCTTGTAGGCCGGAATTACAACGGCAACTTTATGTGCGTGCACATTTCTCATACTGTGTTGATATTTTACATTTAAGCCACATATTTTGCCATTACTCTGTTTATAAAAAATGATTAATCTGTTATTATATGTCAGATGTAATGAGATGTTCACATATTGAGAAAACATTTAATTGACGTGGCAAAACAATGTACAGAGGGATCAGGCATGACAACAGAGTCAATACCGATACCTAAAATTCCCGACTGCCCATACTGTGGAGACAGATTTGAGAGCCCAGGTGAGCTGTTTGACCATGTGCTGACTTATCACAGTTGTTGAGGGCAGGACTAACCGCAGTTTGCGGTTATTGGTTTATTGGTAAATAAGCTTTAGGGTTAAGGGTCAAATCTGAGGATGCTCCCTGTCTGAAATAGTAGTCACCAACAAGGCCAATCATTGCGGCATTATCGGTACAGTGTTCTTTAGGCGGCATAAGTATCCGCATGTTTTTAAGTGACAGCAGCCGCTCCCTCAGTCTCTCGTTTGCAGCTACCCCGCCAGATATAGTAAGCGTGTTAATTCCATGAATTTCAGCAGCCCACAGTAACTTTGTAATAATCGTATCTGTCACAGCAGCCTGAAACGATGCGCATATATCCTCTGTTGATATGTTACTGTTGTGTAGCAGGTGGTTTCTAACAGAGGTCTTAAGGCCGCTAAAGCTGAAATCAAGTGTGCCTTTTATCAGGGACCTTGGGAAATTAACTGCTTTTGGATTTCCAATCCTCGCTAACTTATCAATAAGCGGGCCTCCGGGATAATCAAGCCCAAGCATTTTTGCCACTTTGTCATAAGCCTCACCCGCAGCATCATCCCGAGTGCGGCCTATCTCCTCGTAAGCACCCATAGCGCGTACTAAGTAGAGGCTGGTGTGTCCGCCCGATACGACAAGTGATATGTGCGGGAAAACCGGTTCATGGGTTAAAAAAACAGAACATATATGTCCCTCAAGGTGATTTACCCCAATAAGGGGCAGGTTTAATGCATAGGCCATAGCTTTTGCAAATGATGTTCCAACTATAAGACAGCCAATGAGTCCCGGACCACAACAAACGGCTATTGCCGATAACTGGCTAAACTCTGTGTTGGATTGCTCCATGGCAAGCTTTACGGTAGGCCAAATCATCTCCGTGTGCCTTCTTGAGGCCGCCTCCGGTACCACTCCACCGTAGAGGCTGTGTATCTCTCCCTGTCCATAAACTATGCTTGATAAAATACTTCGCCCGTTGCGTATGACTGCTGCCGAGGTATCGTCACAGGATGTGTCTATGGCAAGAATCAGAGAGTCAGTGTCTGATTGCATAAATTAGCTATTGTTTCCTTGCGTTTTACACGCTTTTTCCCAAAAACTCCTTCAATTCATCTATTGAACCGGCTTTTTTGATCAGGTTTTTAAACTCCTCTAATTTATCTACAGAGTTTATAGCTCTAACAATATTCATCAGCTCAAGTCCAGCTAAACCATATTTGAGCTCCAGTCCTAACTCAATCCCCTCAAGCAACCCCTCCTGTTTTCCTTCAAGCAACCCCTCTTGATAAATATCACTCTCTCTCACATCAATCGTTATAGGCATTTTAGTTACCTCCATTTTAACTTTAGGATATAATTTCCGTAAATCAGAAAGAATAAGCAACTTTCTGATATAACTTTCTCTTTCTTTGGGCGATAGTAACGAAGTAAGTTTATCAAGAATACTTCTTATTGTGACGTCCACATCATTGGTGTTACAAAGTATCGCTAATACAATATCTTCAGGACTATCGCTGGCTATAAGCTGGCTGCAATCAATCTCCCGGATATCAACCACTTTGTAGGAGTATTTTATATACTCGTTTTCCATATGATTTTGCATGTTCAGAGGCGCACTACCGACATAAAGCAATATTTGTATCGGTAATATCTTATGTTGGTTAAAGATGAACCCTGAATATAGATAGAACCGTTGTAGCATATTGTTTTCATTTCTGCCTTGCACCTCAGTATGTATCAGTTTTCCATCAGGAACCTCCATCACCAAATCAGGCTCCCTTAATTGGATATCCGGGAACTGGACATCTATAAATTTACACGTATCATACCCAGTGAGAATTTTTAGAAATACTTTTGGCATATCCTTCAAAATGTCTTTCAACGTAACATCATACTTTTGGTGCACTTTTGCCTCTCCCTATTATTTATAATCATACTATTATAACACAGCGATTAAATGAAAATTTTCCCCCCGCACATACTTTTTTGCTTGACTTTTTTTTAATATGTGCTTTACTATGTCACAAAAGGCAGGGAGGTGTTGAGTGACGATGTTTTATGGTTCAATCAAAAAGTGTGCATTTATGAGAAAGTTCATAATATTATTAATATGCAGCGTTTTTTTATTTGTTTTTAGTAGTAATTCATTTGCAGATATCGGTGGTATCGGTATCGATACAACCACAACAGCTTCAACCACAACAGCACCAACCACCTCAACGACAACAGCGTCAACAACTACCACAACGAGAGCCACAACTACCACGACAGCAGGCACAACCACAGCATCAACAACGACTACTGCATCAACTACTACGACAACGGCATCAGGGACTACTTCATCCGGTTACACTTGGACTGCGAGAACAGGTGCAGGCAGTAGAAATTGGCAAGGAGTAGCATCCTCTTCTGATGGATCAAAACTTGCTGCTGCAGTTAATAGTGGTTATATTTATACCTCAACAGATTCAGGTGCAACATGGGTAGCACAAACAAGTGCTGGAAGCAGAAGTTGGTATCCTATAGCGTCATCGTCAGATGGATCAAAACTCGCTGCAGGGGAGTTCGGAGGTTATATTTATACATCAACAGATTCTGGTGCAACATGGACGGCGCAAACTAATGCTGGTATCGGGTATTGGTGGAGTATAGCGATGTCATTGGATGGGACAAAACTCGCTGCTGGAGTCAAAGGTCCGGGATATATTTATACCTCAACAGATTCAGGTGCTACCTGGACTGAGAGAACAGGTGCTGGTTATAGATATTGGACCGGTATAACATCGTCATCAGATGGGTCAAAACTTGCTGCTCACGCTGGTATTGGTGGGTCATACATATATACCTCAACAGATTCAGGTGCTACATGGACAGAACGAACAAATGCTGGTTATAGATATTGGCAATCAATAGCAGGATCATCGGATGGGAAAAAGCTCGTTGCCGGAGTAGGCGGTGGTGGTGATGGTTTCACTGGTTATATTTATACCTCAACAGATTCAGGCGCTACATGGACAGAACGAACAAATGCTGGTAGCAGAAATTGGTGGTCAATAACATCATCATCAGATGGATCAAATCTCGCTGCAGGGAATTTCTCGGAATATATTTATACCTCAACAGATTCTGGTGCTACATGGACTGCACAAACTGGTGCTGGTAGCAGAAATTGGTACGGAATAGCTTCATCATCAGATGGTACTAAAATAGTCACTGAAGTTGCTTATGGCTATATCTACACTGGTGTATCCTCATCACTCACACATACACTTACAGCGCCGACAACAACAGCAGTCTATCGTGGTGGTAATTTAGGGCCATATTCCTCAACCGTTATTAATAGCTCAAGTTCTACCTATTACATGTACGCTTATGTTTATACACCAAGCGGGACATGGCTTGCTCTAAATAGCGGTATAACTATATCATCGGGACAAACATTGTCTGCAAGCAATCTATATTCGTATGTTCCATACGGTGCTGAAACTGGTACCTATTATTATTTTGAAATAATTTATGATACAAGCTGGAATACTTACGAGTATAAGTATTTCACTTATACTGTCTATTGATACAAGGGAATTTTTAAAAGAAAACGTATTAATCCGCAGATGGACGCAGATGAAAAAAACAATCTGCGGATAAAATCTTTTCCTACACGCTCTTTCCCAAAAACTCCTTCAATTCATCCACGGAACCAGCTTTCTTGATGAGATTTTTAAACTCCTCTAATTTATCTACAGAGTTTATAGCTCTAACAATATTCATCAGCTCAAGTCCAGCTAAACCATATTTGAGCTCCAGTCCTAACTCAATCCCCTCAAGCAGCCCATCACGTTTACCCTCAAACAGCCCCTCCTGTTTACCCTTAAGCAATCCCTTCTCCTCAGCTTCCTTATAAATATCGCTATCGGCAAAATCAATCGTTATAGGCATTTTCTCCACCTCCAGTTTTACTTTATACCGAGTTGCAATCTAAACTATAATATAAAGAGGAGATTACTACGTCGCTACGCTCCTCGTAATGACGGATAATTCCGCCCATACACAACCCACGCCGTCATTGCGAACCCCCGAATGGGGTCCCAGGGGTATCCCCTATGGGGAGGGCAATCTCCTCTTTTGAGCGCAACTTGGTATTAGTATATATCCTTCAATAAATCCTTTAATGTAATGTCATATTTCTGGTGCATATCCTCTGCCCTTGTTATTAGTTATCTATTATGGAAAGCCCGGAGGGCGGAGTAAACTTAAACAAAGAATCCTCTAATCCGGTGTTTATTCTTACGCCTGACAAAGTAAGCTCAACCACGTTTTCATTTTTATCATAAACCACTATTTTTTTGATTGGAAACCCCTCCTTTGACGGATAAATATCAAAATACCGGAGATTGAAATTCGACTGTTTTGGTGTAAATCTTATGACACCGTCTTTTTCCTCAACATTATAATTTGTCTGGACATCCTTAAAACCCCTTAAAAGCGCAAGCGGTGTCTGGCCGATTGTCCTTTCATCATATTTTGACCGGAATGCCTGAGCATTTTTTTTCTGATAAATTATCAATTCCCCCTCATTTATATAAACCTCCTGACTCTCATTGCCCTCATACCGCCAGGACATCCGCTTCGGTGGTTTTATATAAAAGCTCCCACTATATGTCAGTTCCTTTTCCAAATCCTTTAACTTGCTTAGTTGAACAAAACTCCCCCTTATGTCTTTTACCGATTCATAGTAGTCCTTAATCACAGAGACAAACGGTTTAGCAGCAAACGCAGTTGATGACGTGATTAACAGAATAAAAACTATCAATATTTTTTTCATTTAGCTGACCCCTTTCATAGAAAGAACCACCTTTATGGTTCTCAATAGTATAAAAACATCAAGCCACAGTGACCAGTTCATTATGTACCAGATGTCAAGCCTTATCCTGTTTTCGTAAGTGGTGTTGTTTCGGCCTGAGACTTGCCAAAGGCCGGTTATTCCGGGAGCAACTGTGGTTATGGCATCAAGATGGTCTTTTATGGCATCCATCTCTCTTAATAAGTACGGACGTGGGCCAACTAAACTCATACTCCCCCCTAATACATTAAAAATCTGCGGCAGTTCGTCCAGGGAGGTTTTTCTTAAAAACGCTCCTATACGAGTAATCCGCGGGTCATTTGGAAGTTTCCAGTACTTTTCCCACTTCTCCCTAAGCTCCTGATTGCTGTTTAGAAGCTCGGTAAGAAGATCCTCAGAGTCCTTAACCATCGTTCTGAACTTATAACATCTGAACACTTTACCGTTTTTACCTATTCTTTCGTGCGAATAGATGACTGGCCCCGCTGACTGTAACTTTATAGCTATACCAAATGCCGTCATAAGCACAAGCACAAAAGGCATAAGCGCAAGGCTTACGATGAGGTCAAACACTCTCTTAAGTACCCTGTTAACGATATACTTCAGGTTGTTTCTCACCTTAAGCAAAAATATCTCCTCATAGAACAAATGCATAAGCTCGGTGTTTAACAACGCTACGCCATAGAGATTTGGTACTATCAGGGTGTTTTTTACTTTTTGTTGTATTTCAAACGCCATTGCGGATGTTAACTCAGGGCCCAAAGACGGCATTGCTATTATGATTGTGTTAATCTTAAGTTCCCTTACAAATTTAGTGTAATGCCTGACTGAGCCAAAGACTTTTTTCCCGTCAATAAAAGTGCCTATTTTTTCCGTGTCATCATCAAGATATCCTATCACGTCATAGCCAATATGGGTTTCTCTGGCAAGCCATTTTGAGATTAGTTTTCCGGTCTTCCCGGCTCCAAGCACAAGGACTTTTTCCTTGCATATGCCGATTTGAAACAACAGCTTTTTACCGTATAGATGAAACACAGGGTAAACAAAAAAAGAAAATAACCACAAACATACCAGCACAGGCCGTGAGACGAGACCCGGGATCCGCCCCAGAGTAACCACTGCCATAAGCACTACAAAGGCCAGGGTTATGGCATGAAAGAGTTTCTTGTTTTCATCCCAAAACGTTGTCCTTGCAGTGTATATCTGCTGATTAGCTATAAAAAACACAAAAATGGCAGGTATCCACCACAATCGGAGATAGTAGTGAAAGCTATAGTTTGGTGTTTTAAATGTAAAAAAAAAGGGTAACAGATTTTCCCTAACATGCCACGACAGATATACAGAGCTGTAGTAGGCAGCAAGGTCAATCAAAATCAGTGAACAGACCTGTATGAACTTTTTCATTTTACCTTTCCATTAAAAACATTTTCCTATTTTACCTTTCGAGTGCTGGAAAAAGAAAGAAGCGGTTTTACCACATGCTTAAATGGGTTGCTGATACCAAGTAGTAGTCTAAAATATAATATTAAAGAGGAGATTACCACGTCGCTAACGCTCCTCGTAATGACGGACAGGGACGTCCATGTACAGTCCCCCACGCCGTCATTGCGAACCCCCGCAGGGGGTGTGGCAATCTCATCTTTGTCGTTTTATCTTTGAACGCAACTCGGTATGAGTGAGAAATTTTTATAAGTATTTTGCTATAATCGCCATATAATGGGTCAAAAGGGGCAGGGGCATAAACGGGCACACCTGACAATTGAGGGCAGGGTGCAGGGGGTGTGTTTCAGGGCATTTACGGCTGAGACTGCCCGCAGGGAGGGTGTGCGCGGATGGGTCAGAAATCTGGCCGGTGGCGATGTCGAGGCACTCTTTGAGGGACCGGAAACTGCCGTGGCAAAGGTGGTAGCCGCCTGTTATAAGGGGCCTCCCGGCGCTCTTGTAACCAATGTCAAGTTAACGTGGCAGGAGTATAAGGGAGATTTTGAAACTTTTTCCATCAGATACTGACACGGTGTTTAGCCGATAGATGGCCGGGGTCATCTGTAAGTTTTGCGCCTCTGAGATACTTGCGCCGTCTTTGTCTGATATTACATTCAGCAATAAACGCTATAGCGTTTTTTTCTGCAACAAATGCAAAATTGGCATGACTGACCCTGAACCTAATAACTCGCAACTGTCTAAACTCTATGAAGTTGGCAAGTACCGTGAAAAGAAAGGGAGGCGGTTTGTCCCTTTTATAGAGTATTTTATAATTGCCTTCAGACACTCCCGCAGAAGGCGGATAGAGTTTTTTAAGAAAAACGGCAGAATTCTTGACATAGGCTGCGGGCGTGGTCTGTTTCTACACATAATGAAGCAGCACGGCTGGGACGTGTCTGCTGTGGAGTTTGACAAACCAACCGCTACAAACGTGTCGGAGACTTTTGGTATCAACTGTATATCCGGACATCCGGATTTATGGACTTTCACCGCTGCCTCATTTGATGTAATAACTTTAAACCACGTTCTTGAACACGTCCCGTGGCCGCTTGAAATGCTCAATAAATGCAACAGCCTGCTTAAATCAGGCGGACTTATTGTCATCTCAGTTCCTAATTTTTCAAGCATTCAGGCCTCCTATGCCAAAGAAAACTGGTTTCACCTCGATATTCCCTATCACCTCAGCCACTTTACCGGGGACGGGCTGATACGTGTTATAGAGCAGCATGGATTTAAAATTGTAAAGGTACGGCGTTTTGACCTTGAGTACTCGCCATTTGGCTGGCTTCAAAGCCTTTTAAACTCAGCAGGGGTTAGAAAGAACCTCCTCTACTCATATATACTTGATATGGAGTGGTCAAAGAGGCTGATTAAAGATGTTTCTAAATTTTATGTATTAATAATTATTTTTTTATTTATATTTTTTGCGCCCATCTCCTTAATTCTCTCACTCTATGAATCATACGTGAAAAAAAGAGGCGGAGTTACTGAAGTTTTTGCACTTAAAAAAGACACACTGTCTGATATAGTTGGAACTGATGATAATACGAAAATTATTTAATAAATTTTCTTTAAATGCGCTTTGCATAATATATCTTACTGCGCTTGTGCTTTATACAATGATTTCAATAAGCACTCTGCCTGTTCTTAAAGGAGACACTGATATATTTTATCACTTAAGTGGCGGCAGATACATATTGAGCCATATGGAAATCCCTGCGACATCTTACTTTTCCTTTATATCTCCTCAAATACACTGGGTTGACTACTATTGGCTGTTTCAGGTGTTTAACTATAAGATTTACAGCTTATTTGGCATCTCCGGGCTGGTTTTTGTGCGATCGGTTATTTTTATGGTTACAGAACTGATTGTGTTTATGTTTCTGTTAAAAGACAAAAATAAGCCATTGCCTTATATCTCATTTATATTTTCCATGTACTTTCTCCTGCTGTTGCCGCGGGGGTTACAGAGCCGTCCTCATGCCGTCAGCTATTTATGTATGGCGGCATTTTTGTATATATTGGAATTTAAAAGGGAAAAAGCCTGGATTTTGCCCTTAATAGCAACCCTGTGGGTTAACTTTCACGGCATAGAGTATCCGGTTATGATTCTCATTGCCGGAGCGTATCTTTTTGAAACTTATGTTTTAAGGGTAAGACAAAAAAGAAATTTTACAAAAGATGAATATGCCTTTTTGATGTCTCTGACGTTAGTCTTGTGTTGCGTTTATTTCACCCCTCATGGGGTTGCGCTGCTTAAGGCACCCTTTATCAGTACCCGGTACGCTTCTGAGTACATAACAGAACTGGTAAAGCTGCCGCTGTCTGATTACTTTTCGTTTCTTGTAAACACAACAGATGTGCCTTATCAAACCGTTTTTAATTTGTTTTTAATTGTAACAATCTCAGCGATTGCGGCAAACATCAGAAAGCTGCAGCTTAGCCACTTTATTATGTTTGTTGCTGCTGCGGTTCTTATTTTTAAGGCAAACAGGTTTTCACTTGAATTTTCGCTCCTTGCGCTCCCTTTAATAAGTGCCAACCCACCAGTTAAAAAATCCGAAAAAACCCTTTTTCACACCCCTTCAATTGTTGTCATATCCCTGATTCTTATGTCCATTCCATTTATAAACGTGCGGATGCTGCTTAAAGCAGTCCCCGTATCAAAATCCGTGCTTCCACACGGTATCGTGTCATTTTTGAAAAAAGCAGACACAGGCGGCACAATTATGAACCACCCCAACAGCGGCGGCTATCTGGAGTGGGAACTGTACCCGCGCTATAAAATATTTATGGATATGGAAATCCCTTTTTTGTTTAAAGATGAGGATATGTTTAATGTCTTAAGTTCATTTACAAATCCTTCAGCATTAGAAGCCTTTCTCAATACCTACAAACCTGACTATATAATTGTCTCATTGCTTAACGGAGCATTTAAGCACCTCATATCTTCAAAACACCCGGAATACAGGGTCGTGTTTTTTGACGACATTGAGGTTTTGTATGCAAAAAACTCTGAAATTACAGAGAAGTACGCCCTTAAAACAATTGATCCTTTCACACTGACTGGGCTGGATCTAAGACAATTAACACCTGATGTCCGTGAGTCCTTCTTAAAGGAGATGAGGAGTATCAACTCAATTGACCCGGACATTGAGCTTGTTAATCAGGTTCTTGCCATTATACTTACGGAGGAAAAAAAATACGGCGAGGCTTTAGTCTGTGCCAATACTATAATAAGGGTCTCCCCTTCTAACCCGCGCGGGTATATGCTTAAAGGGGATTTGCTGAACAGACAAGGTAAGTATGAGGAGGCAATCAGAGCGTTTAAGGCCGCACTATCTAATGCAACCGAGGATGCGGTAAAAAAGGATGTTTACAAAAAACTCTGGTACAGTTATTCATCCCTTAAACAAGATGAAAAAGCATACGAAATGCTCTCAAAAGGAGTTGATATTTTTACCTATAGCAGCACATACGATGACCTGTACGCTCTGGGACTCCTTGCTTTTACAACAGGAAAAACTGATGAGGCTTTCACATTATTTACCTTTGCTCTTAAGAAAGCCCCTGATAATGACACACTATGGAAAGACAAGATTGAAAAGATGCTGCTGCAATATAAAAACTACAAAAAAAGTTCTGCAGCAAATTAACAAACAGAGACTTCAATGTGTATTGTAAAGGCATGATGGCTTACTACAGGTTTATAATACTTGAGACCATACGGCATTTCAGAAAAAACAACGGTACACTTCTTGCTGCAGCGCTGACCTATCAGGGGCTTTTATCTTTTATCCCGTTTTTGCTTCTGATTTTTCTGCTGCTGGGAAAATACATAATGTCCTCAGATGTTGTATTTCTTAACTTTAAAAAAACTATTTCACTCTTTTTGCCCTACTCTCAGGACATAATAATTAAGGAGGCGAGAAAACTCTACATCGCTGAGGACAACTGGAGCATAGCCAGTATTGCTGTCTGTGTATGGTTTACATTTCCTCTTGTGGATGGTTTAAAAACGCTCTTTTCCAGTGTTTTTAAGGAAAAAATTAACCGGTCGTTTCTGAGAGAATTAGCCTCAGATGTGCTCTCAACGTTTATCCTGATGTTTCTCCTTGTGTTTCTCGTTCTTGGAGAGGTTGTCTATATTGAGATAATTAAACCTATTATAAAAGACATCAAAGCTCCCTTTGATTTGATAGATGTTACGGGTAACTTTGTTCTCACACTTTCAGGATTAATACTGTTTTATTACTTGTTTATACCGGTTAAGGTAAAACTTAATCATATTGTTGCCGGCGCCTCACTGACTGCCATAGCGTGGATAGCGTTAAGGCCATCGTTTGCCCTTTTAATGCACATCAATCCACAGATGGGATTTGTTTTTGGCTCTCTTAAGGCTATCTTTGTTGTGTTTTTCTGGGTTTATATGTACTTTTATGTTTTGATTTTAGGGGTGGAGTTAACAGCGTCTTGTTCACAAATCCGGCTGATAGCAGTTGAATCTCTGCTCTCTCTGCGTACTGCCAAACCAGGAGCTAAAGCACTTGCAAGGTTTACGCTTAATTTTAGAGATGGTGTTGTCATCTTTGACAAAGGCACACAGGCTGACAGTTTTTACTACTTAGTGAGCGGGCTCGTTTCGCTTGTTGAGGATGGGCACCCTCAGGTTCAAAAAATGTCCGGCGATACTTTTGGTGTAGAAGAGATGCTCCTTAACTCAACAAGAGCGAAAACGGCTGTCGCTAAATCTGATGACGTCATTGTACTTCCTGTACATTCAAATGAGTTTAAGGCTCTTGAAAAAATTAATCCACAAATTCCGCTTATGATTATAAAAAATCACTTAATTCCCGTAGAAAAAAATAAAAAATCCATTCTCTTATAATTACTGATTATTTTTTGTTATAATGAGTGGTATATACTAAATAAATGCAATACACGCGAAAGGAACTGAGACGAGCATAGATGATAGTGCTTGATAAGGCTTCAAAGTACTACGATGCGCAGGCGGCTTTAAAAAACGTTAGTTTCTCTATAAAAAAAGGGGAACTTGCCTTTGTTACAGGTCCTAGCGGCGCAGGGAAGACTACTTTGTTTAAACTCCTCTACCTTGCCGAAACACCCGATGATGGAACAATAACCATTGCCGGTTTTAATACATCCAACCTTAAAGAGGCCACAATCCCGTTCCTAAGGAGAAATATAGGTGTTGTGTTTCAGGATTTTAAACTATTAAATAATAAGACAGTATTTGACAACATCGCACTGACGCTTCGAATCAGGGGGATTATGGAGAGGGAAACCAAAGAACGTGTCCACAGTGTGCTAAAACTGGTAAATCTAAGACACAAGTCCGATAAATACCCGGCAACACTCTCCGGAGGCGAACAGCAGCGAATCACACTGGCGCGAGCCATCGTGGGCGAACCCACCGTTATGCTTGCCGATGAGCCTACCGGTAACCTTGACGCTGAAAACGAAGACAACATCATGAAAATATTTAAATACATAAACAACAAAGGCACAACTATACTCATTGCCACTCACAACAGATCGCTGTTTACCAATACTGGTAAGCGGGTTTTTTATCTGGATGAGGGCACACTTGCCAAAGAAGAGATAGCGTAAGATGTTTTCAGTTAAAATGGCGCTACAGAGCATTTTAAGGGAAAAGTGGATTAATTTTCTGACAATGGCAACTCTTGGCGTTTTATTATTTATCTTCTTTGCCATCCTGCTTGTCCTCTATAATGTGGAGATGCTTACCTCCAAAATACCCTCGAAACTTTCCTCTCTTGTTGTGCTTAAAGATGATGCTTCAAAGGAGGAGATAGCAGCCGTAGAAAGTGAAGCCAAACGGAGCAAACTTGTAAAGACCGTTGACTTCATCTCAAAGGAGGCTGCTATGGAGGACCTTAAAAAAGTTTTTAAGTCTGATGATTTTATATTAAAGGGGTTTGGCGAAAATCCTCTTTTTAATTCTTATGAAATCAAATTTAAGAGTGATGAAGATGTTAAAACATCCGATATAAAAGCATTAATATCAAAACTAAAAACTCACAGGGCGGTTGACGACGTTGAGTTTGGACAGGCACAGATGGAATCCCTTTCTGCCTTAAAACGCGGAGTCAGAACTATCGGGCTTACGCTTTCCACCACCTTTGCCTGTGCCGTGGTTTTCATAAGCTATACGACTGTTAAAATACTTTTTTACAGGAGAAAGGAGGAAATAGAGATATATAAACTACTGGGCGCTACCAGAGGGTTTATCAGGCTGCCTTTTTTTCTGGAGGGCTCAATAGTTGGTTTTTGCGGCGGACTTAGCGGGGCTGTCATGCTTCAGGTGCTTAATAAAATTACGCTTTCTAAACTTACAGCAGAAATTCCCCTGTTTGCAGTAGTTAACATTCCTTTTACTGTATTTTTACTGTTTCCGGTGATCGGTTTGATGTTGGGACTTGGGGGGGCCGTGTTTGCTGTGGGACGAGTCAGGTATTGAAGATAAAAATGTTTTATTTATTTATTTTCGTGTTTCTGCTTTACGGCATAGACTGCCACGCTGAGGCACTGAAGGAAAAATACAAAAAAATACAGGATGATATAAAGGCAAATAAGGAGAAGCTGGATAAGGCAAAGAAAAAAGAAAGCTCTATAATGACTGATATAGAAAGAGCCGGTCGTGAACTTAATAAAATAAATTCCGAAATCATAAGAGACAGGAAAAAAATAAAAGACTTAGAGGATAATATAAAAGTGGTTAAGGCAGATATTGCTAAAACAACAAAAGCCGTGCAGGCAGTCAAAAAAAACCTGAAGAGACGGTTTCAGTTGATACAACGCTACGGCTACGGACTGGACAGATTAATAGTGGTGCTCAATGCCGAGGATTTTAATGAGCTTTTAAAAGTAAACAGATACATGGCCAGACTGACAACCACAGAGTATAAACAAATGAAAGAGTACAGGGACTTATCAGCAAAGCTCTCTGATAAAGAAAAGTCCCTTAAGGGGATGTACGGGGATATAAATCAACGAAATGAACAGCTGGTAGCCGCAGAAAACTCCCTGGTAAAGAAAAAACAGGAGCATGAGCACATTTTATCGTCAGTGAAAAAAGAGCAATTCAAATATGCCTCTTTACTAAATGAGCTTGAATCCACATCAAAACAGATAAAAGAGATAATACAACGGAGCGATTCCGATTTGTCCGAACAGGGAAATGAATTCCGGTCTCTGAAGGGCTCTTTGCCATGGCCGGTAAGAGGGCAGGTTTCAATACCTTATGGATCGCATCAGGATCCGCAGTTTAAAACACCGGTTTTCAGATACGGCATCTACATAAGCACCAACGACAACGAAAAGGTGCGTGCCGTGTATGAGGGAAAAGTGGTGTATGCAGATACCTTTAAGGGATTAGGCCAGGTGGTTATACTAAGTCATGGCCTGGGGTATCACACGGTATATGCAAATCTGAGCAGCATAGCACAAAAACAGGGTGAGTACGTAAAGAAAGGCGACATGTTGGGCATAGCAGGCGCCTCTGGTGTTTTAAATGCAACAGGAATATACTTTGAGGTAAGATATAAGGGAAAGCCAGTTGACCCTATGCAATGGCTTAAACAACGATAATTATAAAGGATGTTCAGGAGGGATAAATGAATAAAAGACTAAAGCACTTGCTCATTTGGACGGCTTTTGTCGCAATAATAGCAAGCGGAGTGGCAGTTGGCAGGTGGACGGTAAAGTCCGTAAGCGCTGAGTCGGAAACGTATCAGGAATTAAAGCTGTTTACTGAGGTTATATCTTTGGTAAAGAGCAGTTATGTGGAGGAGGTTAAAACCAAGGATTTAATTTATGGCGCTATAAAGGGTATGATCAGCTCTCTTGACCCCCACTCGGCCTTCATGACACCGGACATGTATAAGGAGATGAAGGTTGACACCAAGGGCGAGTTTGGCGGCGTAGGCATACAGATAGGCAAAAAGGGCGGTCTTCTGACTGTAATTGCACCGATTGAAGATACACCTGCATATTTGGCCGGAATAAAGGCTGGAGATGTTATAACAAAGGTTAACGGCGAAATTACCGACAAGATGACTCTCATGGATGCGGTCAATAAGATGCGGGGCCCAAGGGGAACAAAGGTTATTCTCTCAATCCTCAGAAAGGGATGGACTGAACCAAAAGACTTTACAATCTCAAGAGAGATTATTAAAGTTAAGAGCGTAAAAAATAAGGTTCTTGAAGGGAACATCGGCTATATAAAAATCAGCCAGTTCCAGGAAAAAACCGTGCAGGATCTGGTTAAAGCAATTAACACGTTGAAAGAAAAAAAGATAACCTCGGTGATAGTAGATTTAAGAAATGATCCGGGCGGGTTGTTACAGAGCGCTGTGGGTGTGGCTGAGCAGTTTTTACCGTCACACAAACTGGTCGTTTACATAAAGGATCGTTCAGGGGATAAGAAGGACTTCTATACGGAGTCAGAGGGCAAGCTTGATATGCTGCCCATGGTGGTGCTGGTAAATGAGGGATCTGCAAGCGCCTCAGAGATAGTGGCAGGGGCTCTCAAGGACTGGAACAGGGCAGTTATTCTGGGTGTGACCACCTTTGGGAAAGGCTCGGTTCAGAGTGTGCTTGGGCTTAGTGACGGCTCAGGGTTAAGGCTTACTACCGCAAGGTACTATACCCCTAACGGTATTTCCATCCAAAACACCGGAATAACACCAGATATAATAGTGAAGATTAAATCTGAAAATGGAAAAGAGCACAAAGTGCTAAGGGAAAAGGACTTAACCGGACATCTGCAAAACGAACAGATTGAAACCAAAGAGGGTGAAGAGTCAGACTCAACACCGCTTGAGCTTGAAGAGAAAGACGACACACAGCTTCAAAGAGCTATAGATATATTAAAAACCGGGGATACACTGAAGAAAAGTAATAAAACCAGCTGATATGTCCCGTGTAATCTTTGACATAGAGACGGCAGGGTTTGACTTTGAAAGCCTTGACCGCTGGTTACAGGAGTATTTTCTAAAGTGGACAAACACGGAGGATGAGGTGAAGGCTGCAAAAGACAGCCTCTCCTTTTATCCAAACACGGCTGAGGTGGTGGCAATTGGAATGCTCAACCCTGATACTGAAAAAGGAGCAGTATATTTTCAGTCTCCGGGGGGCACAGTTAAGCCTTTTGATGAGGACAATATATCATACTACCCAGGCACTGAAAGCGATGTATTGTCTCAGTTTTGGGAAACTATAAAAAAGTACGACACCTTTGTAACGTTTAACGGGCGGGTGTTTGACTGCCCATTTGTTTTGGTAAGAAGCGCCGTATGCAGAGTTATGCCAACACGAGAACTCTTGCCTAACCGTTACGGCACTGAGCACATTGATTTAATGGACAGGCTTAACTTCTTTGGCGCCTCAAAAAGACGGTTCAGCCTCGATGTGTGGTGCCGCACGTTTGGCATAAAAAGCCCAAAATCCGACGGGGTCACAGGATATGAGGTAAAGGACCTGTTTAGGTCGGGAGAGTTTGAAAAAATCGCAAGATACTGTGCCGGAGACCTGTGGGCAACTCAAAAACTTCTCTTCATCTGGGAAAAATATATTAAGTTTCCCTCTTTAAAGTAAATTTTAAGTTTAAACTAGTTTGCTTTACTAAAAACAAGTATAAAAGGTAAAATTGACTACGTTGTTAAGTGAAAGGGGGACAACAAATGTTATATCTTTTTTTGCTTAAAATATCAGCCATACTCAGTTCTTTTAACTTAAGAAGTGTGTTTTCACCATTGCCATTATGGTTTATAGTCTGTGTATTTTTCGGGAGTTTATTTATGTGTTCCGGAGTAAGCCACGCATTGGATGTAAATGGCAACGATAAACTTAAGATAGAAGGGAACCTAACGATCACAGGTTCCAGCACTATGTGTCCACTGATAAAGGCTATAGGTGACAGATTTCATTCGTTGTATCCTAAGGTTATCCTTGACGTACAATGTGGCGGTTCAGCCCGGGGCATTAAAGACGTCAGGGAGGGAAAATCCAAAATCGGGATGGTATCCCGTGCTCTTACCGATAAGGAGCAGGACCTTTTCGGTTTTACAATCGCCCGCGACGGTGTCAGCATCATTATAAATAAAAATAACCCCGTTGTTACTCTCAGCAATAAGCAGATATTTGACATTTTTACCGGTAAGATTACCAACTGGAAACAAGCCGGAGGCAATGATGCCAACATATCTGTGGTGTTGAAAACAAGGAGAGGGGCCTCAACCGAGCTCTTCTACGATTATTTCAAATTTAGTAACGACATGTTAACCGGCAAGTTTATCGACGGTGATAATTCAGTAGTAATAAATGCGGTGACAACTAATCCAAATGCAATTTCATATGTTTCATCTGGTGAAGCACAGCGTAAAGGACAAGCAGGAGACGCTGTTAAGATTATCCCTGTTGACAACATTATGCCCACAAACAGGAATATCATTACCATGAATTATCCAATTTCCCGTGCGCTCTCTCTTGTTACGAAAGCACTTCCATCCGGCCTGGAGAAAGAATTCATCAACTACTGCCTCTCCTCTGCGGTCAATAATATAATCGTACAATATGACTTCGTTCCCTACGAGGAGTGATATAATCATCAGAGCACCTAAAAATGCCAATATGGAGATTCTGAGATGAAAATATTGGACAGCGCAAACAGTTACATTGGCCGTTTAAACATAAGAACTGTTCTGTATATAAGCTTCACGTTGGCTTCTATACTTTTTATAGTTCTGGGAACTTTTGTCGAATGGAGAGAGGATGTCACACTCGATGGGATGTTTGCAAAAGAAGATAATTTGGACAAGATCTCTTTCCTGTGTTTGGATGCCAACTCTACAATGCTGAAAGCCCGAATTAATATGGGAAACTTTATTCTTACGTACAAGGATTTCGGCTATAACGAGGCTAAATCAAGATATATAACGCCAATACTTACCTATGTTTCCGAGATTAAGAATATAATGGGCAATATCCGGTCTTTGACAAGCAATCAGAGTATTAAAGGAATAACCTATAAAATAGACATGGAATTGGATAAGTATCAGAGTACTATCTTTAATTTGACAGATAAATACATGGCACTTGGTTTCTCTAATTCGGGGACTTATGGTGCACTGCAGAGTAGCGCACGGGAGATTGAGTCACTTTTAGATATGCAAAAAAACTTTCAGCTTAAATCAGATTTACTGATGCTTCGCAGAAATGAAAAAAATTACATCATACAAAACAGGGACCTCTACGTTACAAAACATCGTGAGGACAGCGATACATTTAAGAAAAATATTGCATCAGCACAATTACCATCTGACATTAAATCCAGGCTCATTACTCTGGCTGATTCATACGCCGGTTTTTTCCAGCTATATTGTCAAACATCCGACGAGATCAGGACTATTAATAACAACTACGTTCAATCAATACGCACTATAGAACCTCTGCTGGCTTCTCTTAATGAGGAGGCTTTCAACAGCGTTATTGCCTCAAGACAAGAAAGAGAGGAAAGCGGGGATACAATATCCTTAATAAGGTGGGGTTGCGGTTTTCTTATTCTTTTAGGCACGTTAATCATTGCGTACATTATATCCACCGTAATATCGAGAGATGTGAAGGAGTGCAAGTCTTTTGCTGAAGAGATATCTACCGGCAACCTTACTAACAGATTACGGCTAAAAGGAAAAAATGAATTTACCTCGCTTGCCATTGCCTTAAATAAAATGGCGGAATCCCTTTCGTCATATGCCACTAAAATGACGTCAAGCACGGAACAATATCGCGCACTGGTTGAAAACAGCCAGGACTTAATCATTCGATACGACAACAATTACATTTGTCTTTATATGAACCCCGTTTGCAGCAGGCTTGACAGCTCTGTTGACCTCGATTATTTTATAGGTGAACCGATAGATTCTAAAATATTTCTGTCTAAAGACATTGCTTTATCGTGGAAAGAGATGCTGCAAAAGGTCTTTAATACCTGTCAAACACAAGAGGCTTATTACGACTTTGAAACACCCGGCGGAACAATCTATTTTCACGCAAGGTTCTTTCCGGAGTATGCCGAGGGCGGAGAGATGAAAGGTGTTGTAATAACAGCCCGCGATATAACCATGCAAAAACTTGAGGAGCAAAAAAACAAACATAAGGAGCAATTGCTCATTCAACAGTCTAAGATGGCAAGTATGGGGGAAATGATTGGACTGATTGCGCATCAGTGGAGGCAGCCTCTGAATGCTCTGGCTCTAAATGTTAATGATGTGAAGGATGCTTATACTTTTGGTGAACTGGATGCAAGATACATCGAGGAATCAGTTAGTGCCTCGTTACAACAAATTGAATTTATGTCTAAGACAATAGATGATTTTAGAAATTTTTTCATACCGGCAAAAAAGAAAGTCCATTTTTATGTAAACACTGCCATAGAAGAATTACTCTCGATGTTTTTGCAGATATTTAACAAAAGCCATATAGATATTTTTATAAAAGCTGAACAGGGCACAGCACTGCTCACAGATGGATATCCCAACGAGTTCAAGCAGGTGCTGCTAAACATTTTGAATAACTCAAAAGATGCAATTATTTCTAAAAAGAGGACCGATACTCAACTTCAGGGGAAAATAGAAATCTCTATCGGCAACAACGAGGACAACTCTGAAATTATTGTCTCAATAAAAGACAATGGCGGTGGAATTCCTGATGATGTAATAGGAAAAATATTTGACTCTTACTTTTCAACAAAAGGCTCTGAGGGCACAGGGGTTGGCCTTTATATGTCAAAAACGATCATAGAAGAAAAGATGCACGGGAAAATATCTGTTTCAAACATAGAGGATGGAGCACAGTTTATCATACAACTACCAGTTGCAACATAAAATAAAGTTTAATATTCATAATTAAGATTACTCACTTCTTTTTAGACGAACACATTTTGTTATTAGCAATTTTATTCATTATGGGAGCATACTTTAACCCTTTCCAGAACTTTTTCATAAGCCAAACATATATGAAATAGGTCTTTTCGCAAAGCTCATGGTAAGTATCCGGCGGTATCACAGCACTTGCAACAACTGAGATTCGCTTTAATAACCTGTAAGACAGCGGAGGGCTTATCTGGGCAAAATCTTTATACAAAATTGCCTCCTTAAGAGCCTTAAGTTTTTCACCGTTGCCGTTATAAAAAAATATTTTTTTTCTGTTTATTGCCATCTGCATTTTGTTTAATATCAGTCTGTTATTTATAGCCATGTCGTCCATCCACTTCTGCAGGTCATGTAAGTTGAGTGATTCTTTTTCAATTATCCTCTCTATAGTAAAGGTATCGTGATTTGACCAGCAGTTTTTACCATGGATTCTATAGCCGCCCAGAGGCTTAGGGATGTAAAGAATATTTCTTGCAACAAGAGGCAATACCGTGTGCAGATATGAGTCGGCACAGACTCTGTAGGATTGTGGAACAGGCAGAGTTTTTTTAAGGCAATCCATCCTGAAACTATTTCCGGATGTCGGTACAACAGGAATAAATACACCTCTGAGGTAATCTTCACAGTTATATTGCCTGAATGCAACATCGCCCTCATCCTGGTTCCACAGGTATTCATCTCCACCGTTTTCATCCAATATGCTGAGATTGTGGTTAATAACGTCCACCGTATCGAATTTTTCAAAGTGTTCGGCCACAACCTTTAACTTATCTTTATACCAATAGTCATCCGCATCCAAAAGTGAGACAAGCGAGCCCTTTGCACGTGAAAAGCCGGCATTTAAGGCCGAAGCCTGTCCACCGTTTTCCTTATATACATAGGTTATTGCCTTGTTGAATCTCTTAACACGCGTGGATGTATCATCGGTAGAACCGTCATCAACCACAATTATCTCTACATCTTTTAGGGGAAACGATTGACTTAAGACCGATTCAATTGCCTGCTCTAAATAATTACCATAATTGTAAGTATCTATGACGACTGAAAAAAACGGTACTGACACCTTATTGCCATCTTCTCCTTGGCATTTATAGGTACAAGCGTGCAAAACCTCGCCGCGGCACCATCATTTAAGCTCATACGGCAAACTACCTCTACGTAAAACATACCAGAGCTTGATCAGCCTTTTAATTGTAAACGATTACCTACACAAATTGCAATAAGTGTCTTTCTTTGCAATACATATAGGCTCATGTATCATTTACTAAGAACACCCATAACAGTCTGATAAATTCCATCATCATCAATGCCGTACAATTTCCTTAATATATCTTGTCTGCCGTGTTCGACAAACTTATCAGCAATTCCCAACACCTTAACTGCTACGTTGTTAAGGCCTGTGGCATTAAGGAATTCCAGTACGAGGCTTCCAAATCCTCCTGCCGTTACGTTTTCCTCTACTGTAACGATTGCTTTCACTTTCTGTGACAGTTTTACAATCAAGTCTCCGTCAAGAGGTTTTATAAATCTCATATTGACAACACTTGCCGACACTCCGGAGCTCTCTAACCGCTTTGCAGCTAAGAGCGCATAACTGACGCTTTGCCCGGAGGCTAAAATTGCGACATCCGTGCCGTCTCTGATGATTTCACCCTTTCCTGGTTCCAGTGTTGAGTTAATCTCCTCAAGCTCGTCCGGCACCGTGTCTCTTGAGTATCGGATAGCGCACGGAGTGGCAAGTTTAAAGGCAAGCGCAAGCATATCTTTCATCTCAGTTGAGTTTTTAGGGGTCATGATGGTCAGATTTGGAATACTTCTTAGAAATGAAATATCAAAAAGACCGTGATGTGTTGGGCCATCCTCTCCTACGATTCCCGTCCTGTCTATTGCAAACACAACCGGCAGATTCTGAAGGCATACGTCATGAATAACCTCATCATACGCCCTCTGCAGAAATGTTGAATACACTGCAACCACAGGTTTAATTCCGGATGCGGCAAGCCCTGCGGCAAACGTGACGGCATGTTGTTCGGCTATACCAACATCATAGAATCTGCCTGGAAACGTTTCAGCAAACTCTCTTAGCCCGGTTCCCTCTTTCATAGCAGCCGTTATCGCTACCACTTTAGGATCAGCCTTAGCTGCCTCTGTCAGTGCTCTGCCAAAGATCTCGCTAAAAGACGGACATTGTGCACACTTTTTGGGTTCACCGGTATCTGTCTCAAATGGCCCGACACCATGAAACCGCGACGGTTTCATCTCTGAAAACTCATATCCTTTGCCTTTTTTTGTGATAGCATGAATAAGTATTGGGCCCTGCTGGGTTTTTACGCTTTCAAAGGCGTCAATCAATCCCGCTATGTCGTGGCCGTCAACCGGCCCCATGTAGGTAAACCCCAGCTCTTCAAATAACATCCCGGGAATGAAAAAACACTTCAGAGTGTCTTCAGTGCGTTGGGCTAATTTTGAGAAATGGCCTCCCACCTTTGGGATTATTTCAAATATAGTCTTTGTTTCTTTTTTGAATTTCTGATATATACTGCTCCCCATGGCGCGTGTCAGGTAGGTGGACAGAGCGCCCACGTTTTTAGATATAGACATCTCATTGTCATTTAACACAACAATCAGGTCCCGCTTTAAATGTCCGGCATTGTTTAAGCCCTCAAAGGCAAGTCCACCCGTAAGAGCGCCGTCACCGATTACGGCTATAACCTTGTTGTATCTGCCAAGTCTGTATCCGCCCTCTGCCATCCCCAGTGCTGCCGAAATAGAGGTTGAACTGTGGCCGGTTCCAAAGGCGTCATGGGGGTTTTCATCCCGGCGCGGGAAGCCGGAAAGCCCTCCGTGTTGCCTCAGAGTATGAAAACGCCCAAAGCGTCCGGTTATAAGCTTATGAGGGTAGCACTGATGTCCGACATCCCATATGATTTTATCCACAGGACTCCTAAACACGTAGTGAAGCGCAAGTGTAAGCTCAATCACGCCCAGTGAGGATGCCAAATGCCCACCGTTTATAGATACCCGCTTGATTATAACATCACGTATCTCACGGGCTAAGTCTGAAAGCTCTTCTAACGAAAGTAGTTTTATGTCTTCAGGTGATTTTACCTCTGATAGTATGGAAAAGTAGTCGTCACTGTCATTTGAAACTGTCAATTTGTCCTCTTTAGAAGATAATTTGCTATCTCCTTTAGCCATATTGCTTTGTCTTTAAAAAACTCCGCCGATTCTAAACCCCGGTTTATTAATTCCCGGGCTATTTCCTTTGACCGTTCTATTCCATACAGGGCAGGATAGGTCATTTTATCTTTATTGTCATCGGATCCTTGTGGCTTTCCCAGTTCCTCAGTAGTGCCAGTTACGTCTAAGATGTCATCAACTACCTGAAAGGCAAGCCCTATGGCCTCTCCGTAGTTGCTAAGAGCGTCCATCTCAGGTTTTTGGGCTCCATAGAGAATGCCGCCAAGACGCACCGAGGCCTTAAGCAACGCTGCTGTCTTATTTCTGTGAATAAACTCAAGAGTAGTTTTATCAGGTGTCTTACCCTCTGAGATAATATCAAGTGCTTGTCCTGCCACCATCCCGTATAGTCCGGCTGAGGCGGCAAGCTCTTTAATAGCAGGTATTATGTATTTAGTGATGTCGTAATCACCTGCCACAACTGTAAACATTCTAAAAGCCTCGGTTAAAAGCCCATCTCCGGCTAAAATAGCCATTGCATCGCCATACACCTTATGATTTGTGGGCTTACCGCGCCTTAAGTCATCGTTATCCATAGCGGGGAGATCGTCATGTATCAGCGAGTATGTGTGAATCAACTCAAGGGCACATGCCTGAGGCAGTATGTCTGTGCCGACTCCACCACAAGCCTCAAAGGCAGTTATGCAAAGAATCGGCCTGATTCTCTTTCCACCGGCAAACAGAGAATACCGCATCGCATCAAAGAGCACCTCCGGTTCTCCGGGCTGCCGAAAATACATCTTTAAAAAATCCTCTGTCAGAGACTTTGTTTCAGCTAAATATGTGTTTAAGTCCATTGCGCCTTTTGCCATAAAACTACTGACGTTAAATTAACCGTTTTATTGTTCAAATCCGGTATAGTGTTTATCACACCCTAATTGTATCACGAAAGCAGATTTCTTTTCAACGAAAAAAAGGAACGAACCCCTGTCGCCTTAAAAACAGCAGCCATGGGGTCAGCCATTTTACTTACACTTTATATCAACTCTCAGCTTCAGAAAGTTGGGTATTTAATGCTACATTCATTGATTCGATTTCTTTCAAATAGCTTGCTATTAACCTCTCATGTCCCATCTCAGCTTTAGAAAGTTGGATCTTTAATGCTGTATTTATTGATTCTATTTCTTTCAGATAGTTTTTTATTAGCCTCTGCTGATTTTTGCGGGCAGTTATATCTGATACAATAGCAAAAGCACCTATAATGTTTCCTTTTTCGTCTATGGTAGGGGAGGCAGCGACAAGTACATCAATTATCGAGCCATCTTTACATATTAAACGACTTTCAATTCTTTCTCCTATTCCATCTCTTTGACGTATTACATGTTTTTCAGCCTTATGTTTTTCCTCTTCCTCCATAAAACTAAACAGTGGCGCACCAAGCATTTCACTATATGGGTACCCAAGCATATTAATCATCGCATTGTTAACAAATATGGTAATGTTTTCTTCATCAATAGCCCATATGCCCTCTTGTGAAAGCTGTACAAGTTGACGATAGTTTTTCTCATTAAGTGCAATCTGTTCAAGCTTATATTGCATTTCCTTTTGGGTTAACATGGCTATTTGTAGAGACTTTTCAAGTTTCACACGTTCAGCTATCTCTTTAGACAGTTCTATGTTAAGGCTGTTGTTTTCTACTAACATTGATATATTATACCATATAAGCAATAACTGCAGACTATTAGAAAAACCTTACTCCCACTCTATCGTTCCGGGAGGTTTGCTGGTTATATCATAAACAACCCGGTTTACGCCCTTTACCTCATTTATTATCCTGTTGGATATATTTGATAAGACGTCATAAGGGAACTTTGCCCAGTCTGCCGTCATCCCATCCACGCTGTTTACAGCACGAATTGCAATCACATGCTCGTAGGTTCTTTCATCACCCATAACCCCTACGGTTTTTATTGGTAAAAGGACGGCAAACGATTGCCATGTGTCTTTGTAGAGGCCTGCCTTTTTTACCTCTTCAAGCACTATGGCATCCGCTTCTCTGAGAATATGGAGACGCTCCGCTGTAATCTCACCGATACACCTTATGGCAAGCCCAGGGCCTGGAAAAGGCTGACGAAAGCAGATTTCCTCAGGAAGCCCCAGCTCAAGCCCAATTAACCTGACCTCGTCTTTAAATAGCTCCCTGAGAGGTTCAACAAGTTTAAGTTTCATCACATCAGGAAGTCCGCCGACATTATGGTGGGATTTTATTGTGGCCGATGGTCCCTTAAAAGATACGCTTTCTATAACGTCAGGATACAGTGTTCCCTGAGCAAGATAATCCACACCCTCTATCTTATGGGCCTCCTCCTCAAACACCGTAATAAACTCATTTCCGATGATTTTTCTCTTTTTCTCCGGGTCGGTTACTCCGGCAAGTTTAGTCAGAAATCGTTCTGATGCTTCAACCGTTATCAGGTTAATATGGTAATACTTCTGAAAGGTTTCAACAACCTTTTCCCGCTCGTTTTTTCTTAAAAGCCCGTTATCCACAAATATACAGGTCAGTTGCTTACCTATGGCTTTGTGAATAAGAAGTGCCGCCACAGAGGAGTCCACCCCTCCGCTTAAAGCGCAAATTACCTTATTGCCGCCCACTGTGTTTTGAATTTCTGACGTTGCCCATTCAATAAAGGATGCCATCTCCCACGAGGCAGTACAGTTGCATATATTAAAAAGAAAATTACTGATTATAGTAGCGCCCTGTGCTGTATGTGCGACCTCGGGATGGAACTGAAGAGCGTAGAGTTTATCGTCCTTTGCCGCTGCTGCAGCAAAGGGAGCATTCTGTGTCCGCCCTATCACTTTAAAGCCACCAGGCAGTGTAACCACATTATCGCCGTGGCTCATCCACACGGTTGAGGTTTTACTCACTCCCTGCAGCAAATCCGTATCATCGGTGGCTATTAGCTCAGTTTTACCGTATTCCCGTCTTGAGGATTTCTCTACAGTGCCGCCTAAAAGATGCGCCATAAGCTGCATACCGTAGCATATACCCAAAATTGGAACGCCGAGAGAAAATATCTCCATGCCAATCAGATGGGCATCTGAGTCAAACACACTAGCAGGCCCCCCGGAAAGTATTATCCCCCTGGGGTTAAATTTTTCAATTTTGTCAAACGGCGCATTAAATGGGAAAATCTCTGAATAAACATGTCGTTCCCGAATGCGGCGCGCTATAAGCTGAGTGTATTGAGAGCCAAAGTCAAGTATCAGGATTTTATCTTCAAACATTATTCTGTTCTGTAGTTGGGTGACTCTTTTGTTATTATGACATCATGAACGTGGCTTTCCCGAAGCCCTGCGTTTGTAATCTGTACAAAGGAGGCATTGTTACGTAGCTCTTCAAGAGTACCACAGCCGCAGTATCCCATGCCAGAGCGAAGCCCTCCGACCAGTTGATACACTGTTTCAGATATAGGGCCTCTGTAGGGCACACGCCCTTCAACTCCCTCAGGAACAAGTTTTCCGGCATCTTCTATTGCGCCCTGAAAGTACCTGTCTCTTGCGCTATGAGCATCCGCCATAGCACTTAATGAGCCCATCCCACGATAGACCTTATAACTTCTGCCCTGAAACAGGATAGTCTCTCCGGGAGATTCCTCTGTGCCCGCAAAAAGATTTCCTATCATAACGCTGCTTGCGCCCGATGCCAGAGCTTTCGTCACATCGCCGGAGTACTTGATTCCGCCGTCAGCAATAACCGGAATTCCGTACTTGTGGGCCACATCGCAGGTTTCAATAATGGCCGTTATCTGAGGGACGCCTACGCCGGCTACAATTCGGGTTGTGCAGATAGAGCCCGGTCCTACCCCCACCTTTAAGCCATCCACCCCAGCCTCTATTAGCTCAAGGGCAGCCTCTTTCGTTGCAATGTTGCCAGCCAACACTGGTATTTTAAAAATCTTTTTCAATTCTTTCAAAGTGTCAATAACTGTCTTAGAATGTCCATGTGCCGTATCTAACACAACCACATCAACACCGTTGTCACAGAGTAATTCAGTTCTGACCATAGCGTCTTTCCCTATTCCCACTGCAGCTCCCACCCTGAGTCTGCCGTACGTATCCTTGCAAGCGTTAGGATATTTCTTTTTCTTTTCGATGTCTTTTATCGTTATTAACCCCATGAGGTTAAAATCCTTATCAACGATGGGAAGTTTCTCTATCTTGTGTTGATGCAGTAGTTCTTTTGCCTCGTCCAGATTAGTGCCCTCTTTTGCTGTAACGAGATTTTTACTTGTCATGACCTGGCTGACCTTTTTTGTCGTGTCGGTTTCAAATCTGAGGTCTCTGTTGGTGAGGATTCCGATCAGTCTATTGTTTTCCGTAACGGGGACTCCGGATATCCTGTACTTTTCCATAAGACTCAGAGCCTCTTTAACCAGAGAATCATGGGATATGGTTACCGGGTCAACAATCATGCCGCTTTCTGATTTCTTAACCTTGTTAACTTCTAAAGCCTGGTTTTCCGGAGTCATGGCCTTATGGATTATCCCTATACCGCCCTCACGGGCTATTGCTATGGCAAGGCGGGATTCAGTTACGGTATCCATTGCAGCACTCACTATCGGAATATTCATCTTTATGTCTTTTGTAAGCCAGGTCTCAACGTTTACATCAGATGGTAATGTGCTTGACTTGCGTGGCACTAAAAGCACATCGTCAAAAGTTAAACCTAAACGTATATCCTCAACTTTCATATTCAGCACTTCCCTGTTTTATAAATTTTTAAGATATTTATTCTAACATCATAGCTGTAATTTTATCAATTCCCAAAAAGGTTTTTTGCAATAGTAAATTGAAATCTTAAAAAAAGAAAATTGTTAACACATACTAATTATCTTTTTAATCACCAAATATTTTAAAATATACTCCGATAGAAACATTAAAGAAAGGCGGACTCTTATGACTTCAAAAAAAGAAGACATTCTTAACACTTGCATACTGTCAGCGCTTGCTGTAGTTATTTTTCTCAGAGCGCCTATCCTTCTTACAGCTCCAAGATTTTATGACGAAGACGGTTGGTGTTTTTTTAAATATGCCTATGAGAATTCTTTTTTTAAATCTCTTTTTGTAGTTCATCCTCATAAAGGATATTTAGACGTTTTTTTAAATATATCGGCGTATCTGTCCTCTTTAGTACCACTAACGTTTGCTCCCGCTATATTCGCTTTCATAGCTTTTTTCGTTCAACTGATTCCCCTTGCCATTGTTTTATGGGGACGCTCTTTTTTCTTTGATACCTACTTAAAAAAAATAATTACAACATTAATAACAATATTTGTTATATCAACTGGAGATATGTGGATAGCACCAGCAACCTCGCAGTATTTCCTGTTTCTCGCCGCTTTTTTAATTTTAGTTTCAGAGGTTGAAGGAGAGACTAAATTCAAAATATGGGCTTACCGCCTGCTGCTTTTAATTGCAGGTTTTGCTGGCATACCCTCGTGTTATCTTACTCCGATTTTTATTTTACGTGCTTTTCACAGGAAATGCCGTGAGCATACAATTCATGCCGCCATACAGGTTTTTACGTCTGTTTGCCAAATAGCAGTAATAATTCACTCATACTATACAACTGGATTTCCACAAAGGTTTAATAACAGAGATCTTCATAGTGTCCTGTCACTTTATCTTGTAGAAAACTATATGTTGCCTATTTTTGGCTATACTTTTACACAGTTAATTTTAAGTAATCTTATATATCTAATATTTGTTGTACCGGTTGCCATATATTTAATCTGGCTGGTTTATAAATCAATTTCAGATTTAAACAGAAGGTTATTGGTTATTGGAATAACATTTTGTTCAATAATGCTTATGCTAACCTCAATGGATATTATAGGGGGGGCAAGGTATGCGTATGCCCCCGGAGTGATGCTAATGGTACTAATACTATCTTATGTTAAATTTAATAAGAACTCTTTTCTGAAAGTATCATCCATAGTAGCTTTTGCCCTGACGGTAACCGCACTAACCACATCAATGGCAGAATACAGAGCCAGAATGAAAGCAACTGTTAATGAACATTGGCCGGATTGGAGAACTGAAATAGCTATATGGGAGAAGGACCCAAACCACCCTATAAAATTATGGCCGCAGTTTGATGATTACAAGCCAGTGCTTAAACTCAGCCGCAAAAGTGATAAATGATACAAAACATTACTGACAGCCGGCAGTATAAATCTGATGCCGCTATCCTTTATGAGCGAGGGCTCCAAACTCCCGATGCTCCACGGTTTATGTCCTCAGATGGCACAAACGGCTGGATAACTACCACGTGGGGAGAGTTCCTTAAAAACTCCGCAGCGCTTGCGCTCTATCTGAAATCTATCGGAGCAGGGCCCGGCGTAAAGGTATCAATATTTGCAAAAAACCGTATCGAGTGGACTTTTTCTCTAATGGCAATACATGCTTGCCGCAGTGTGTTTGTTCCCGCGTATCACTCCAACACTCCTCATGAGGCCGGGTATATAATCAATCACTGCGATGCACAAGTGCTTATAACTGAGACTGATATGCTGCCGGTTGTTTTAAAAGCTCTACCTGATATTCCTAACGTTAAAAATATAATTGTAATGGGAACTCAGGCGGAATCTTACAGAGAATTAGAAAATAAAGCGATCTTTTTTAACGATGCGCTAAGTGCAGGCTTTGCCATGTCAGAGAGTGTTGCGGATGAGTTCAAAAAACTTGTGGATGAGTTTAACGTCGATGACGTTGCAGCAATTTTATACACATCCGGAACCACGGGCAGGCCCAAAGGGGTGGTGCTGACACACAGAAACCTCTATGAAAATGCCACCGATTGGATAAATACCCTTGGCTCTCTTATTCCGGAGGTGCGTGTGGATTTACTGTGGCTTCCTATGTCTCACATATTTGGCTGGGGGGAGTACGGGTTAGGAAACACGCTTGGGTTTACCACGTATCTGACAACTCCGGCTGAAGTGCTGACAAAGATGCCGGAGGTCAGGCCGACTGTTTTTATGAGTGTTCCTGCTTATTGGGAAAAACTGTACCTTGACTCAATAAATTCATCTCGCGATGAAAATGCCCAAATTGATAAGCTGCGTGAACTAACCGGAGGAAGGCTTGGGTTTTGTCTCTCTGGCGGCGCTGGCCTTAAGCGTGAGGCAAAGGAGTTTTTTCTTAAAGCCGGCATGTTAATAATTGAGGGATATGGCCTTACCGAGTGTTCCCCAACGCTTACTATGAACAGACCCAATGATTTTGATTTTAACACTGTTGGAAAACCGTTTCCCTCTGTTGAGTTAAAGTTATCATCGGATGGTGAGATTTTAGCAAAAGGCCCAAATATTTTCAGTCAATACTACAAAGACCCTGAGGCTACAGCAGAGACATTTGCAGAAGACGGATGGTTTAAAACCGGTGACCTGGGTGAGTTTAATGAGCATGAGTTTTTAAAAATCAAAGGCAGAAAAAAAGAAATCATAGTAACCTCAGGCGGTAAAAACATATCCCCGCAGTTAATTGAGGTACAGTTTAAAGATGACCCTCTTATTGAACACATTGTGCTCTATGGAAATGAAAGAAAATACCTTACAGCACTTATTACTCTTAAAGAGGCGGCCGTTAAATCTTATGCAGCTACGATTGGGATTAACTTTTCAACCTACAGTGAACTGATTAACCATACATCCATGCGGGAAACAGTCCAAAAAAGTATAGACAGAGTCAACAGAAATCTGGCGTCGTTTGAAACAATCAAAAAATTCTATATTCATAGCGGCCACTTGACAGTCTCAGAGGGATTTCTGACCCCCTCTCTTAAACTAAAACGAAACCGGGTCTGTGATACATTTAAAAAACTCCTTGACTCAATGTATGAAGAGACAAAATAAAAGGGATTTCTATGGAAAATTTTTGAACTATTAAGCAAAAAACTATTTAAGTTAAATTTGAAAAAATCCAGATATTTTTTGTATTATAGACACATAGGTTGTTAACTTGGGAATTGTTTAACTATGTTTGAAAGGGCTATTAATGGGGAAATATGGAATACTTTTGGTGGATGATGATTCGCATTTGAGGAAGTTATATAAGGGAGAACTAGAGGACGAGGGTTATGCGGTTCATACGGCTGCCTCCGGTATGGAAGCCTTACAAATACTTGAGGAGGATTTGATATTACACAATTGGGGTATTGACTTGGTTACTTTGGATATTTTAATGCCTGGGATGGATGGGATAGAAGTTTTAAGGAGAATAAAAGAAAAGTCACCATGTTTTCCTGTTATCATGAGTACGGCTTATGATTATCAAGATGATTTTTCTGTGTGGGCTTCAGATGCGTATGTTATAAAAAGTGCTGACCTAGTAAAATTAAAACAAACTTTAAAAACACTTTTAGGAAGAAACAGATAAAAATAAAAAATGAATACAGCGACTGAACAGGAAAAGAAAGTAGAATATTTGGAAGAAAGTATCAAACGATTGGTGCGGGAAAAATTAGAATGGGAAAACAGAGCGCGCCAACTTGAGAAAAAAATTCGCACCACTGATGATGTAATCAAGATTGCTAATGAAAAAGAAGACGATTCAGAATTTTTACAGCAGATTGGTGAATTTACAAACCAGTTTGTACATGACTTGAGCACTCTTCTTTCAAAAATATCTAGCCTCATTAATATAATAGAGATGTCTTTTAAGAATAAAACAATCGAAAATGACCCAGAGAAGATAGATGACTTAATTTCTGAAAACAAAAAACGTTTAGAATCTATCCACAGACAACTGAGAGGCTTAAGCTATTTAAACAAAAAATATGTTCAGGGATTTGACAAGGTAAATCTAAATGAAGTCATAAGTGAAAACATAGAGATGATTCGGTTACATTATGAAAAGTGCAGCATAGAAGTTAATATGTCAGATGAGCCGATAGTAATTCAGGCTGACAGGGAGTCCTTAAATCAAATTGTTTCCAACCTTGTTATAAATGCGGTAGAGGCAAGTGACCCCGATAAAATAAATATTACCGTAACTGCTAAACAAACCGAAGGACAGATTGAGCTTACAGTTACCGACACCGGCATAGGAATTTATGAAAGAGAGAAAGACAAGATTTTCAACTTACACTATACAACAAAAAAGACTGGTTTTGGTATTGGGCTTCATTTGGTAAAGAAGGCTGTGGAACTTCACAGGGGACAGATACAAGTAGAAAGTAATCCTGGGGTTGGCACCACTTTTACGGTCATACTACCCGTTAATCAGGAGAGCAATGATGGCAATAATACCTAAAATTCTTCTTATTGATGATGACGTGGAATTTAACGCATCAGTCAAAAATTTTCTTCAAGCCGCTAATTATCATGTTACAAGTTTTATTAACGCCAATGAGGCTCTCATGGCAAGCCGTGAGGAATTCTTTGACATTGTAATTTGTGACGTTTACATTCCATTTTATGGGATGGAGGTTGGCGGTCTTGAGGTAGCAAAAATAATTATAGAAAAAAATCCAGCATGTTTTGTAATTATAATATCTCAGTATGCATCTGCAAGTCTTTTCAATAAGTTTCTTAAAGCACCATCTAATCGAAATCTCAGATATTTAGAAAAAACACCCATCGTTGAAAGGCAGTTGTCAGAATTTAACGAACCCCTTTTAAATCTTGTAAGAGAAGGGCTCAATAGTAAATTTATTTTTGTTTGCATGCCATATGATGATAAGTTTAACGATGTTTATGAACTTGGTATTAGAGGTGCGGTAACGGAGCTTGGGTTTACATGTATGAAAGCTAATGAAATGCAATATACTGGCGGGATAATTCAGAAAGTTTATGAATCTATAAATACAGCTCACCTGATCATTGCAGATATGACAGACGAGGATCCGAATGTATTTTATGAAGTCGGATACGCACATGCAATGGGCAAGGATGTTATCCTGATTACGCAAAATGCTGACAAGATACCAACAAACTTAAGTAATTTCGTGCATACAATATACGACTCTTCAAAAGTAAGAGTTCTCAAAGAAAACTTGAAACAAAAAATACAAGAATTGCTCTCATAGCATTATACAAAACTGAATAATCAAGATTTTTAATTTCTATGCGAAAAATCATTGAATTTTATTATGAAAAAATGTTTTCATCACTACATAAATCTATAAAAACGGAGGTTTGGACAATTGCAGGATAACCCGCTTGTGGGAATAGTTATGGGAAGCGACAGTGACAGTCTGGTTGTGGAAAAGGCCGTCTCAGTGCTCAGGGAGTTGGGACTGCCCTTTGAGGTAACGTTGTCATCGGCTCACCGCATGCCTGAAGAGACTGCTCTCTACGCCAAAAGTGCCCGACAAAGGGGTATCGAGGTAATCATAGCGGCAGCAGGCATGGCAGCTCATCTGGCGGGAGCAATAGCTGCTAACACAACACTTCCTGTTATAGGAATTCCCATTAAATCAGGCGAACTAAACGGCCTTGACGCTCTTTACGCTACCGTACAGATGCCCACAGGAGTTCCGGTTGCAACAGTTGCCATAAACGGTGCTGCTAATGCCGCATATCTTGCCGCCTCAATCTTATCCATCAAGTATCCTGAAATTATGGATAAACTTAAGGACTACAGAGAAAACACAAGGAAATCGCTTGTTGAACAATCAAAAGCCTCCTGGGCAGTGGAATCCCCTTAAAGTAACGATGACCCCTAAAAAGTTTGTGGGTAATTGAAATTTTTATCAGTTTTATGGTAATAATATAGTTTAGCGGCTTAAAATCTTAGTTTTTGGAGCAAGAATGCTATGGAAGAAGTGCTTGACAGAATAATTGACGATTTTGTAAAGAATGAGGGCAATCTGGTTTCCGTATTGCAGCATATTCAGGATGAGCTTAACTATATTTCAGAGGAGGCCGTGTATTACGTATCAGAGAGACTGAATATACCGGCAGGGAAATTCTTTGGAGTAGCAACCTTTTACTCGCAGTTTTATCTTAAACCGCGGGGCAAAAACATCGTGACACTTTGTTGTGGCACGGCTTGTCATGTTAAGGGATCGGCTAAGCTCATTGACAGAACACGGCAGGAGCTTCAGCTTGCCTCAGATGAGGAAACCACTAAAGACGGCAATTTCACGGTTGAAAAGGTAGCCTGTGTTGGCGCCTGCAGTATTGCCCCTGTGGCAATTATTAACAAAAAGGTGCACGGTAAGGTAAACATTAACCAGCTTCTTAAGAAAATTAAAGAATTGAGTTCTTAAGAGCGCTTAAAAACAAAAAAAGTGTTAAGGTACGAATAATGAAAAAAAGAATCAGCATTAATGTTTGCATGGGCACGGGCGGAATGGCTGCCGGAGGCAAAGAGGTGCTGGACAGGTTTGCCGAGGAATTTAACAAAGAAGGCATATCTGCTAAGTTTCAGGACAGCCCCTATATACACAAGGTGGGTTGCCGCGGCTTTTGCGCAAGAGATGTTCTTGTTGATATTGTTATTGATGGCAATAAGACTACCTACGAGCACGTCACACCCGACCATGTCCCACAGATTGTCTCAGAACATATAGTAGGCGGAGTCGTGGTTGCCGCTCTTTCGGTTAAAGAGGACTACCATGCCTTTAAGGATAAGCAGGTTAAGGTAGTGCTTTCCGATTGCGGCGAGTTAGACCCGGAAGACATTGACGCATATATAAAGAGCGCCGGGTATCAGTCTATAAAAAGAGTGCTTGACGGCATGACCCCCGATGATGTTATCGGAATTATCAAAGACTCAGGGTTAAGAGGCCGCGGAGGGGCCGGATTTCCAACCGGTCTTAAGTGGGAGTATGGGCGCCGTGAAAAGTCTCCTGTTAAGTATTTAATCTGCAACGCCGATGAAGGAGACCCCGGGGCATTTATGGACAGGTCAGTGGTTGAGGGAAACCCGCATCTCCTGATAGAGGGCATGGCTATCGGCGCTTACGCTATCGGCGCGGAACACGGATACGTCTATATCAGGGCTGAGTATCCGCTTGCGGTGGACAGACTCCGGTTGGCGCTTAATCAGTCAAGAGAGCGTGGGTATTTGGGTAAGAACATTCTTAATTCAGGGTTTAATTTTGATATAAAGGTAAAACTCGGTGCCGGTGCTTTTGTATGCGGTGAAGAGACTGCCCTTATTGCCTCCATTGAGGGTAAGCGCGGAATGCCAAAGGCTAAACCGCCCTTTCCGGCTCAAAAGGGACTCTTTGGAAAACCCACAATCATAAACAACGTGGAAACCCTTGCCAATGTGCCCTATATAATCAGAAACGGCGCGGAATGGTTTGCCTCTATGGGAACGGAAAAGAGCAAGGGCACAAAGGTGTTTGCTTTGACCGGTAAAGTGAAAAACACAGGCCTCATAGAGGTCCCCATGGGAATAACACTGCGAGAGATAATTTATGACATAGGCGGGGGAATCGAAAAGGACAAGAAGTTTAAGGCGGTACAAACTGGGGGCCCATCGGGAGGCTGCCTTACCGAGGACCTTCTTGATATTAGCGTGGATTATGAATCACTGGGCCAGGCCGGCTCCATAATGGGCTCAGGCGGTATGGTTGTTCTTGATGAGGACAACTGTATGGTAAACATGGCCAGGTACTTTTTAGAGTTTACCCAAAATGAGTCCTGCGGAAAATGTACACCGTGCAGAGTTGGCACAAAGCGGCTGCTTGAGATTCTTGACAGAATAACCGAGGGCAGAGGCAAAACAAACGACATGGAACTGCTTGAGGATCTTTCAAGAGACATCATAGCTGCCAGTCTCTGCGGACTTGGCCAGACGGCACCTAATCCAGTGCTAAGCACCCTCAAGCGCTTCAGAGGCGAGTACGAGGCGCACATAGTGGAAAAACGGTGTCCGGCAGGCGTTTGTAAAGCCCTGATTACTTATACCATAAATGCGGATAAATGCACCGGCTGTACAGCCTGTGCAAGGGTATGCCCGGTTACAGCCATTACCGGTGAGAAAAAGAAACCCCATAGAATTGACCAGGCCCTGTGTGTTAAGTGTAATTCATGTTTTGAGGCTTGTAAGTTCAATTCCATAAAAAAGATTTGATTTCAGAGGTACTTAGGATATGGATATAAATTTAACAATTAACGGCAAGAAGTTAATAGCACAAGAGGGAAAGACAATCCTTCAGGCTGCTCGTGAAAACGGGATTTTTATTCCAACCCTGTGTGACAACCCTCATCTTGAGCCATACGGAGGCTGCCGCCTCTGTCTTGTTGAACTTGAGGGGGTAAGAAGACCATTTTCCTCATGCACCACACCAGTCACCGAGGGAATGAAGGTAAGGACTGATACCCCTTATATAGAGAAACTAAGAAAAACTGTGGTAGAGCTGCTTCTTTCCGACCATCCCAATGACTGTATGGTTTGTGAGAGTGCAGGCAACTGTAAACTCCAGGAGCTTGCCTACCTGTACGGCCTTCGGTCAAACCGCTTCTACGGCCAAAGACGCCAGTATCATGTCAAAGACGGTAATCCGTTTCTTGAACGGGACATGGAAAAGTGTATACTTTGCGGCTTGTGCGTTCGGGTGTGTGATGAGGTACAAGGGGTCGGTGCAATTGACATATCCTATAGGGGTTTTAAGTCCAAAGTTTGTCCGCCTTTTGAGAAGGATTTAAACTGCGAATTTTGCGGCCAGTGTGTTTCAGTGTGCCCTACAGGAGCGTTAACCGGAAAGATTTGGGCTAAAAGGGGACGCCAGCACCTAAAGAAGGTTGACACAACGTGTGCATACTGCGGCACTGGCTGCAGCATTACTCTTGAGGTTAAAGATAACGAGGTGGCACGGATTTACTCCAAACCGGACACCCACAATCAGGGATGGCTCTGCGTTAAGGGGCGTTTTGGGTTTGAATTCATTAAAAGCAAAGACAGGCTGAAAACTCCTCTTATCAAAAAAGACGGCAAATTGCAGGAGGCCGGCTGGGATGAAGCACTTAGCCTTATTGCAGATAAATTTACAGAGATAAAGAAACAGCACGGAGCTGATGCTCTTGCCGGGCTTTCCTCGGCACGGTGTACAAACGAGGATAACTATATATTTCAAAAATTTATGAGGGCGGCAGTTGGTACTAATAACGTTGACCACTGCGCCAGGTTTTGACACAGCCCTACTGTGGCCGGTCTGGCCACCGTGTTTGGTTCAGGAGCTATGTCTAATTCTGTGCGTGAGACAGAGGATAACGATGTGATTTTTGTTATTGGCTCAAACACCAAAGAAAATCACCCCGTGGTGGCTTTGCGGATGATTAAGGCGGTTAAAAAGGGAGCTAAACTCATCATAGCCGACCCACGTAAGGTGCCCCTTGTTAAAAACTCACACCTGTGGCTTCAACAACTGCCGGGCACTGACGTTGCCCTGATTAACGGCATCATGCACGTCATATATAAAGAGGGATTAATGGATAAGTCCTTTATAGCAGAACGTACTGAGGATTTTGAAAAAATAATCCCAATTATAGAAAAATTTACGCCAGAGGCCGCTGAAAAAATCACCCGCGTGCCTAAAGAGAAAATCATAGAGGCGGCACGTATCTACGGAGGCGCTAAAAGTGCCGGTGTTTACTACACCATGGGAATAACTCAGCACTCTCACGGCACAGACAACGTGTTTTCACTTGCTAACCTTGTTCTTATGACAGGCAATATTGGTAAGCCTAATGCCGGTTTAAATCCGCTAAGGGGACAAAATAATGTACAAGGCTCATCTGACATGGCCTGCGCTCCTAACGTCTATCCTGGGTATCAGAAGGTGGATGATGAGGCTGTTCAGAAAAAATTTGAAGCAGCCTGGGGTGTACCGCTTTCCAACAAAGTCGGCCTTAACGCCGTTGACATGATGTATGCCGCAGAGGCAGGCAAAATCAAAGGCATGTACATAATGGGTGAAAATCCGGTAATGAGCGACCCCGATAAGGAACACACTGAAAAGGTGCTAAAAGGGATAGATTTTCTCGTAGTGCAGGACATTTTTATGACAGAAACCGGACGTCTTGCCGATGTGGTGTTACCTGCCACATGTTTTGCCGAAAAAGAAGGTACATTTACAAACACCGACCGGACGGTGCAAAGAGTGAGAAAGGCGCTTGAGCCGCCTGGTGATGCTAAAGATGACATGTCGGTAATAGTTGAGCTCTCTAAGCGGCTTGGGCTTGAAATGCCCAACACTACAGCCGAAACGGTTTTTGGCGAAATCGGCAGTGTGTGGACCAATATGAAGGGGATGAACTATAACAGGCTTGAAAAAGGCGGGCTTCAATGGCCCTGCCCGGATGAAAACCATCCCGGAACGCCGTATCTCTTTAAAGACACTTTTCCGCGCGGTAAGGGCAGATTTACTCCGGTTGACTTTCGCCCTTCGGAGGAGTTGCCAGACGATGAGTATCCATTGATGCTGACCACAGGGAGACAGCTTTTCCACTACCACACCGGCACTATGTCCCGACGGGTTCGGGCGCTTTCAACGGTATCACCAAAAGCTTATATTGAAATTCATCCGCTGGATGCCGAGCGCTTAAGCATTAGAGAGGGAGAGATGCTAAAAGTCTCTTCACGGCGCGGCTCAATAGTGCTTAAAGCCAGGGTGATTAAAAGCCCTGATGTCGGAGTGGTGTTTATCCCATTTCATTTCAAAGAGGCAGCAGCTAATGAGCTGACCAATCCGGTGTATGACCCAATATGCAAAATACCGGAGTTTAAGGTATGTGCAGTTAAAATAGAAAAACTGTAAGGAGGATTGTAACAGTGCCACTTGATCCAACAAAACACGCTGACTGGGAGATAGCCGAGGCAGCAGAAAAAAACATGAAGACCGTATATCAGTTGGCAGATGAGCTTGGGCTTGAAAAGAGCGAGCTTTTGCCGCATGGTCATTATGTTGCAAAATTGGACTTTAAGAGTATCCTTAAACGTCTGTCCAGTAAGCCTGACGGTAAGTATATTGACGTTACCGCAATAACTCCGACCCCTCTTGGCGAGGGCAAATCCACAACCACAATGGGGCTCACTCAAGGACTTGGCAAACGGAAAAAGAATGTTATAGCGGCAATAAGACAACCCTCCGGCGGCCCCACAATGAACATTAAAGGTTCAGCAGCAGGTGGCGGGCTTTCTCAGTGTGTGCCTCTGACTCCATTTTCACTTGGGTTAACCGGTGACATTAACGCCATAGTGAATGCCCATAACCTCTCAATGGTCGCTCTTACCTCCAGAATGCAACACGAGCTTAACTACTCGGATGAGCAACTGGCAAAGAGGAATCTCAAACGTCTTGGCGTTGATCCAAACAACGTGCAGCAGGGGTGGATAATGGACTTCTGCGCTCAGTCCTTACGGAAAATGATAATCGGAATGGGCGGAAAAATGAACGGGTACATGATGGAGAGCCGCTTTGACATAGCGGTGTCATCGGAGATTATGGCTATCCTTGCAGTTGCCAATGATCTAAAAGATTTCAGAGAAAGAATGGGTAAAATCGTAGTTGCCTATGACAAACAGGGCAGACCGATTTCAACCTCCGACCTGGAGGTGGCAGGAGCTATGACCGCCTGGATGGTTCAGGCACTGAATCCAAACCTGATGCAGACCATAGAGGGACAGCCGGTGTTGGTTCATGCCGGACCTTTTGCTAATATTGCAATCGGACAGTCCTCAATTATTGCAGACAGAGTGGGATTAAAACTTGCAGATTACCATGTTACTGAATCAGGGTTTGGCGCAGACATTGGTTTTGAGAAATTCTGGAACCTGAAGTGCAGGTACTCTGCCCTAAAGCCTCATGCTGCGGTCATCGTTGCCACAATCCGGGCACTAAAGTGTCACGGTGGAGCACCTATTCCGGTACCGGGTAAGCCCATTCCTGAAGAGTATAAGGGTGAAAACGTAGAGTGGGTTGATAAGGGCTGTGTAAACCTTATTCATCACATAAAGACGATTAAATCATCAGGGATTAACCCTGTTGTGTGTATCAATGCTTTCTTTACGGATACGGATAATGAGATTGCAACGGTGAGAAGGAATGCCGAGGCAGCAGGAGCTCGTGTGGCTCTGTCCAGACATTGGGAAAAGGGCGGCGAGGGTGCACTTGAGTTAGCCGATGCCGTAGTGGATGCTTGTAACGAGGAAAACCAGTTCAAATTCCTCTATCCATTAGAGATGCCGCTTACCCAAAGGATCGATAAAATCGCTAAAGAGATATATAATGCAGACGGAGCTGACTTCTCACCTGAGGCCCTTAAAAAGGCTAAGACTATCGAGTCTGACCCTGAATTAAGCAAGCTTGGCACCTGTATGGTTAAAACCCACCTGAGTGTCTCCGACAATCCTAACAAAAAAGGACTTCCTAAAGACTGGCGGCTCTTTGTACGGGATATACTGACTTTCAAAGGGGCCGGGTTTGTCGTACCGGTAGCAGGTGATATTAAGCTTATGCCTGGGACCTCATCAGACCCAGCATACAGACGCGTTGACGTTGACGTTGAAACAGGAAAAGTTAAAGGACTGTTCTAAAGAAAATGAGTCAATAAGGGAGAGGCACTGCCCATATTAGTGGGGGCGCCTCTCCCCCTCCCCTTTAAACCTTGCTTTATTTTTCTTTTGTTTTCATATAAGTTGACTATTCAAACAACTATAGTGTAAATTAAAAGATACGCGGTAAAGGACATTGAGTAATCTTACGCAGCCCCGCAGCCGTGGTGGGAACGAAAACCCTTAACTGCCACTGGGATAGAACCTGGGAAGGCGGGTAAGCAGGACACCCTAAGCCGGAAAACCTGACCGCATGCAGTAGAGGTAATTTGTCTCTTATTAACTACGAGGGTGGTCAAATGAAGTTTTTGTTGTTTAATTATTTTGAGCAATATACTTTAATCATCTCTTTGCCACAACGCGTGGGAGGAGCTCATCTTGAAAGAAAGAAAACTTAAAAAAAGAAATTTACAACAAAATCCCGCTATTGTTATAGCTGCCTTTGGCACCACTTCACGTGGCAAGGCTGCTTATGACAGATTTGATAAAAAAGTCAGGGAGCAGTATCCTGCATACGAAATCCGATGGGCATACACGTCTGAGATAATACGCGAAAAAACCGGAATACCAGGAATTCTCCAGACTTTGGCACAATTGGAGGACAGCGGTTACAGAAAGGCCATAATCCAGCCGCTTCAGATTTTTCCGGGTACCGAATACCATGAGTTAATTGAAACCTGCCGTTCCTTTCCAGGAATGCGTATCGTAGCCGGAGAGACTCTCCTTCACAGATGGCAGCACGTGCATGAGGTGTTTGCTCTTGTCTCACAGAGCTTTCTTAAAAAGGATGAAGGATTTAATATCGTTGTTGCCCACGGAACACCTCTTTGTGCTGACCCCGCTAATATCCTCTACCTGTCTCTTGAATCCTATATTTCTCAGCAGGTTTCTAATTCTTTTTTTGCTACAGTTGACGGATTCCCTGATAAATTACATGCGCTAAATAAACTCTTTGCTCACTCGGACGCCAAAAAAATCAAAAATGTGCGCTTAATCCCTTTTATGTTTATCTCAGGACTTCACTTTGAGCACGATTTGATGGGTGATAACGACAGTTTTAAAACAGCTCTGCAAAACATGGGTTACAAGGTTGAATGTCTTACAATCACACACGAAAATCAGATTTACTCCAAAGGTCTAGGTTTTTATGAAGGAATACCTGAAATGTTTATTAACAGAATTGAACGCGCTATGTCGCTTATGGAGGTTTATTAATATGGAAATCAAGAAAATTGTGTTTTTATTGACATTTATACTATTAACATCGGTTTTCCCGGGAACTGTCTATGCAATGCACATTTCAGAGGGTATTTTACCGCTCAAATGGGCTGCTCTGTGGTCTTTTGTAGCACTACCGTTTGTTTTATATGGGCTTTACAGGTTTAAAAAAATATCGTCTATAGATATTTCATTTAAACCGCTGGTGGGGCTTATGGCTGCGGTGGTGTTTATAATATCCTGTATGCCTGTGCCTGTGCCAACGGCGGGAACCTGTTCGCATCCATGCGGAACGGGGCTTGCTGCCATTTTGCTTGGCCCCTCAATAAGCGCTGTGGTAAGTGCCGTGGCTCTTCTTATCCAGGCGCTGTTTCTCTCTCACGGAGGACTTACCACATGGGGCGCTAATATCGTTTCCATGGGAGTTGTGGGCTCCTTTGCCGGTTTTTTCACTTTTAAGGCTTTACGGGTAATGAAAATAAAACTTGCCGTTGCGGGTTTTTTAGCTGGGCTCATTGCCGATTGGGCAACATACTTTTCTACCTCTGTCGAGCTTGCCTCCGGTATAAAAGGAGACTCTCCCTTTTTGCCCCTTTTTTGGAAAATTCTGATTTCCTTTATTCCCACTCAGTTGCCGCTTGGGATTTTAGAGGGCGCTATAACCGCTGGGATGGTTGTCCTTCTTTCTAAAAAGAGACCCGATCTTCTTGTAAAAATGCGTGTGCTGAAACCGGAGGATGTAACGGTATGACTTCTCTAAAAAGAAATATTTATATAATATCTTTAACTATTGTATTTGTTTTAACAGTTTTTTTGTCAGTCTCTTTTGCCGGCCAATGGACAGGAGTTGACCAATCTGTAGTACAAAAATATGCAGAGGAACACGGAAGGAAAGCGTGGAAACCATTTATAAACACAGACCAGGGCGACCTCTTGCTTTTTGTTTTCCTCATTGCCGGAGCTGCCGGAGGATTTGTTGCCGGTTATTCATGGAAAAAACTTATGGATCAAAAACAACCTGAAGCTAAAAAAGAGGAAAAAACAAATGCACTCCCTCACTGAGTATTCAAACAAAAACTACTGGATTTGCAGGGTTGACTCCAGGGTAAAACTCGTTGTCACCTTTGTGCTTTTAGTTATGATCTTAACTTATAAGGGGTTTACATTTCCTTTGCTTATGTTTTTTCTATGTTTAATGTTGTGTTTTAGAATAAAAATACCTTTAAACACTTTTGTCCTCAGATTTTCTGAGCCAGCTTTTATAGCAGCTGTGCTACTGGTATTAAAAATTTTCTTTACCGGTCATGATGTACTTTTTCATATAAATCTCTACAGCGTATCTGTTACCGGATACCGGGACGGACTGATGACTGGGCTTGCCATAGTAGGGAGAATAATCGGAGCGGTGTCTGTTGTCGTAACACTTGGCTTTACCACGCAATTTGCCGAGATAATGGCGGCTCTTTCGTGGTTTAGGATACCTAAAAGCTTCGTCGAAATATCCATGTTTGCCCTCAGATACATTTTTGTGTTGATAGATGATGCTACGGTAATCTATAGCGCTCAAAAAAACCGTCTTGGCTACTCCTCTATTAAAAGGGGTCTCAAGTCCTTTGGCACACTTGCTGGCTCTCTGACCCTGAAAGCATTCGAGCACAGTCAAAACCTGACCACAGCCATGGTTCAAAGAGGATACGACGGCTACATTCCATTGCCTGAAACCCTGCCGCTAAAACATACTGACATCATTGTTTCCATCCTGTTTCTTATACTTATGGGGGCAGCGTGGAGAATCTAATTAAATCTTTAACAGTCAGACTCTCAATAACAGTTGACTCTTATAAATACCCTGACGGCACAAAGGCGCTTTCTGCAATTGACTTAAAGATAAAACAGGGCGAATTTGTGGGCATACTGGGTGCTAACGGCTCAGGGAAAACCACGCTGCTTAAGATAATGGACGGAATAATTAAGGACTATGACGGAACGTCATTTTTAGACGGCAAGGATTTACGGAAACTGTCCCCACGTGAAATTTATAGCAAAGTGGGTATGGTTTTTCAAAATCCTGACGATCAACTCTTTGCCTCAACTGTGTTTGAGGATGTCTCTTTTGGCCCTGTAAACATGGGGGTCTCTAATGAAGAGACCATACACCTTGTACAAAAAGCGCTTAAAGCAGTTGAGATGGACCCCTTTGCAAAAAAATCAATCCATAATCTTAGTTACGGACAGAAAAAAAGAGTCTGCATAGCAGGACTTTTGGCAATGGGACACGAAATACTGCTCCTTGATGAGCCAACCTCCGGGTTAGACCCCATGGGTGAATACAAGATGATGTCTCTTCTAAATAAATTAAATAAGGAAAACTCTGTAACAATTGTTATGGCAACTCACAGCGTTGAGCTAATCCCCTTGTTCCTTCATAATCTCTACATACTAAGCAGAGGCAGTGTCACCAGGGGAGGTAAACCGGAGGAGGTCTTTACAGCCCCGGAGGATATGGAGGATGTTAAGCTCCGTCTCCCTCAAATAGCCGAGCTTATTTATAAACTAAAAAATGAGGATGCCCTGCCCTTTAGCAAACTCCCGCTTACTATCGGAGAGGCCAGAAGGGAAATACTTAAATTGTACTCATGAGTCAAGGCAGAGCCACGCTATCCATGTGAAGTTTCTCCCTTATATCAATTGCGGATCGGCAATTGCGGCCTCTTTAAAACCCCTCTCTCTTATTAAGCAGCTTTGGCACTCTCCACAAGGAGTACCTGTGGGGCCTGGATCATAGCAACTCAAAGTTAAAGCAAAGTCAACTCCAAGGGAGACGCCAAGCGTTATAATTTCTGCCTTAGACATGTACAGTAGCGGCGCATGGATTTTAAACTCCGAGGTATGCTCAACTCCGGCCTTTGTTGCCAGATTTGCCATAGCCTCAAAAGCCCTGAGATACTCCGGGCGGCAGTCAGGATAACCGCTATAGTCAACTGCATTGGCTCCAATAAAGATATCTTCTGCCCCGGCAGCTTCAGCTAAGGAAAGGGCAAAGGAAAGAAAAATCGTGTTTCTTGCCGGTACGTATGTTACCGGTATGGACTCGGAGGTATCCTGAGGTACGCCCTTAGGAACTGCAATGTCAGAGGTAAGAGCTGAGCCTCCGATTGCTCTTAAATTAAAACTCAAAACAGTGTGTTTTTTTACATTAAAGAGTTCAGCTATGCGGCTTGAAAATTGCAACTCAATCTTGTGTCTTTGCCCGTAATCAAACGACAGTGCATGTACGTCATACCCCTCAGAGAGTGCAACAGCAAGGGTTGTAGAGGAATCCACCCCGCCGCTAAGTAGGAGTATCGCTTTTTTCACAGCTCTTTTTTCCGATTTTAGGTTCCTCGCCACTGAGTAGCTTCCGGACATTTACCTTGTGTTTATAAAAAATCAGAAGGGCCAGTATCAGGCTGAAGTTAAATTTATCAAACGTCTGGCCATATATAAAAACAGATGCAAACGGGAGCACTGTAAAGGCAACCAGTGCCGACAAAGAAGAGTACCGTGTAAGCACTGCTGTTATAAGCCACGCCAGTATTACAACCACACCGGCATAGGGCATAAAAAACAAAACTGTTCCAATGCTTGTTGCAACCCCCTTGCCGCCCTTAAATTTCATAAATATTGAAAAATCATGGCCTAATACGGCAAAAATGCCCATAAGGCCTACGGCAATTTCGCTCTGTCCGGTTAGTTTGCCTATTAATATGGCAACAGCGCCCTTAAGTGTATCCCCAAGGAGAGTAAAGAGGGCTGGCAGTTTTCCAACTGATCTCAGTACGTTTGTGGCGCCAATGTTACAGCTTCCTGTTTTTGTCAAATCCACACCTTTGGTTTTGGCTATCAGCACCCCAAAGGGAACTGAGCCTAAAAGAAAAGAAAGTATGAGCAGCAAAACTATCATATTTTTCTCCAAAACACCACCGTATATTGTACACCTGAGACAACGGCAAGAAACACAGAAATCCAGATAAACATAAGCCCTGTGGTGTAGAAGTTAAATCCGGTAAAGAGATTGCCCTCCACTATCATACATAGTATTCCGGCTATCTGGGTTGCTGTCTTAAGTTTGCCTCCCAGTTCTGCCTTTATAACAATATCCTTAGTGAGGGCTACGACTCTGAGAGTAGTAACAAGAAACTCCCTGACAATTATTATCACAGCAGGCCATATTGACAGATACCCCATATCAACAAGAAGGATAAGAGCCGCTATGACTAAAAACTTATCTGCTATCGGGTCCATAATTATCCCAAACGTTGTAACCTGCCCGGAACGCCTTGCCAGATAACCGTCCAGAAAATCCGTAATTGCTGCCAGTCCAAACACCGCAGCCCCAGCTAACGGCTGAGTCGGAGTTACGTACAAAAACACGGGAATCAACAAAATCCTGCTTAACGTCAACACTGTTGGAGCATTAAGACGTATTGTTTTCATTTCGATTTCATGTGCCATTTACGTTTTATCTTTTTCTCTGCAGACATCCACTAAATAGTTTAACATATTGATGAGCAGTCAGAGTGTTTTATAACAAAAATCTGTCAACATAAGCAATAGAAAGCATAATTTTTTTTATAAATGACGACAAAAATCATGCCAATTTTACTGACTTTAAGTACATTCATCTTTTTAATAAATATGCATAGAACCTTCTTTTACAAATCATCCGGCACATCATTAAAAACTTATGTAATAAAAGGTTGGACTCACCAGTCAGCTTTAATGGTCTCCTTTATGTTCCATAGCCATCATTAAAAAGCCGGAAAAGTATCCATTATCCGGAGCAAGTGAAGGATCAACATGTTCTTTCATCTCATTTATGGCATCCCGGTATTTTTTGTAGAATTGATATGTTGGGTTAGGTTTATACTCAAACCCTTCCAATTCAAAAAACTCAATAACACCCTTAACTGTAGTAGGCTTCATGAATACTTCCGTTTTAGGAAATACATAGAAAGGGCATACGGTCACCAAAGACCACGTAGCCAGTTTTATATTTTTTAATGCTTTAACAAGCAGTTCAAAACCTGAATCTTGATTGGAGTAGAGAAATTTATACAAGGCATTAGCCATTTGCTCCTGCATATATGAGGGTAAGATTTTTGCAGAATCTCGAAATTTAGGCTTTTCAAATATTGAAATAAGCGAGGAACGAGTAACTACCTGGATCATTGCGCTAACAATATCAAGTGGATTTTCAAAATTTGCTTTATCAAAAAGTTTGGATGCAAGTTCTGTCATTTGTACAGGTTTATGTTTTTTTGCAATTTGTTGCATAATGGGGTTTGAAAATCCATCTGGATAGATATCAAAAAAATCCTGCTCAGCCTGCTTAAGTTTTGATATATTCACTATTAAACCATCTTTTTTCTATATTATTTACGCTCACAATTTTACACTTATAGTCTATAATATACCATATTTACAGCACTATTATGATTAAAAAAATCGGGAGGTAACCTGTGTCGATAAATCCATGGATTGATGTAACATTAACCCTTAGTACGGATATGGTGGTGTGGAGGGGGGATCCGCCTTTTTACATTAGAAAAAAAATGAGTAGCGATGGCTCTCCTGTAAGAGCAATTTTGAGAAAGTTGCAGTAATATGGAAGCCTTCTAATCTGGAGTAATCTTGCTTGCGGTACTACAGAATATACCTCTAAGTACTCCCACTATATAGCTTTTTCAAAAATTCTGCAGGAGACTGGTTAATTTGATCCTCCCTGCCACAGCATCAAAATAGCGCTTTGGCAACGAACTTATCAGCTGTAGAGTCATAAAATCCAAAAAATCCAACACGAGCTATGACTTTTATTTTGATATTTTTTTAGTAATTTTTGTATAATTAAGATACATAGGTGAGGGATGTTTTTGGGCAGAAGCGTAACGAGCAAACAGGAGTAAACATGGAATCGTTAGAGCTGTTTTTTAGAAATAATATGGACTTCGTGTTTCTTGTGTATGGATTTTCTTTTGTTTTTATGGGTGTTGCCTTATTGTTACGGCAAAAAAGTGACGGACAATTTAAACTGGCAAAAGTCATCTGGCTATTGTCCTTATTTGCCGTGCTTCATGGTACAAATGAGTGGCTTGATATGTTGTTATTAACACACACTTCTTACAAAGTGCTAAAGATCGCATCACTTTTGTTTTTAATTTCATCATTTTGTTTTCTATTTGAGTTTGGCAGGAAAACTTTGAGAATATGCGAGGATGAATCTGTAAGAAAAATTTCTCAATATTTAACGTGGTGGTTAGTGCCGGTGCTTTTAACATTTATCTTTATTGTCTCGTTTAATTCAGAATCGCCAATAAATACAGTTGGGACACTATCAAGATATTTTTTAGCGGTATCGGGTTCTTTTTTAACTGCAATCGGGTTGAGATTATACTGTAAAGAAACAGAATTAATAGAAAAATTAAACGTTAGAAAATATTTTTTAATTACTATAACATTTTTTATACTCTATGGTTTTTTAGCTGGATTTATTGTTCCCAAAAGCGATTTTTTCCCTGCTAATATCATTAATACTGATACTTTCTTATCTTTTACAGGTATTCCTGTTCAGGTATTCAGGGCAATTACTGCTTTTGTGATTGCTTTTTCTATGATTGGGGTACTTAAAATATTTAATTATGAAACAAAACAGAAGCTGCAAGAGACAATACAGGAATTACGTCTGCGGCAAGAGGATATAAGCCAAAACGCGAGAGTACATGAAGTTTTAAATTCAATACTTCGTGTATCACTATTGTCTGTTTCTCTGAGAAAGCAGCTTGAAGAGATTTTAGAAATCTTAATGTCAGTTCCGTGGTTGTCTTTACAAAAAAAAGGGTGTATATTCCTTTATGACGAAAAGTACGATGATCTCAGAATTGCAGCATATCATAATTTAAGTGATGCGCATTTATCGGCATGTGCCTCTGTTTCCCCTGGTAAATGTCTTTGTGGATTGTCTGCCTCTATGAAAGACGTAGTGTTTTCATCAGATTCTACAGATGAGAGGCACACCATCAGGTACAAAAACATGGAACCTCACGGCCACTATTGTGTCCCTGTTATACTGGACGAAAAACTTGTTGGAATACTAACTGTTTATTTAAATCATGGCCATATAAGAAATCACAATGAAGAGGTCTTTTTAAAAACAGTAGCAAACACTATAGCTGGAATAATAGTCAGAAAGAGATCTGAGCAAAAGATACATGACAGTGCTTTGACCCAAAATGTTATGAATCTGATATTAAACGTATCACTTGAACTGATTCCATTAAATGAAAAACTACAGAAAGTGCTTGATATACTCAGTAACGTATCGTGGATTTCTGCAACATCATCAATGGGATGTATATTTATAATTGAGGGCAACCCTGAAATGCTTGTAATGAAAGCCCACAGACAAATGCCTTTAAATGTATTCAGCACTTGCACCAGCCTCCCTCTGGGCAGGTGTTTATGCGGAACTGTTGCTAAGACTGGTAAAACGATATTTAAATCCTCGCTGGATGAAGACCATGACATTGTACTTAAAGGTATAGATAATCACGGACACTATTGTATTCCCATAAAATCAAATACAAAAGTTTTAGGAGTTATAAATATATATGTAAAAGCCGGACATCAATATGACAAGCCGGAGGAAACTTTTTTAACGTCTGTTGCTGACATATTGGCCAGCGTAATTGAGCGTAAAGCCGTAGAGGATAAGATTGGACAGATGATGATTTTGGAGCGCTCACTTAAGGAAAGTGAAAAAAATACCGTCTGTTAGTGGAACTTGCACAAGAGGGCATAATGGCTATTGATAAAAACGGCATGGAGTCATAAAACCCAAAACTAACACTGTAAAACTCCTGATGCGTAGGCATTTAGTAAACCCCACTATATCGGTTTTTCAAAAATCCTGAACGTTTTGTATAGCGAGCCGCCAATCATTTTAACCAGCATCTGAACCGGCAGGTTATCTTCTAAAATCCATGAAAATTCAACGGATGTAAATCCGTGTTTGCGGCATCCCTTAAATCCCTCCCTGAAAAGCAACGCGTCAACTCCCCGGTTTCTGTACCCGGCCTTGATACCCAAAAGCAAGAGTCTTGTCCCTTTTACCTTGCGTGAGTAATACAGTGCTTTGGCTATTGTCAGAGGGTTAAGTTTCCCCTTCATTTTTCTTAAAACTATATTAAAATCAGGAATGAGGCCTAAAAAACCTATCGGCTCACCGTTTTTTGAAGCTACTAAAGCCGTATCCGGCTCAACCACCTGTTTAAGCCGTTTACCAAGGTACAAAAGTTCATCATCCGTAAGGGGGATGAATCCCCAGTTTTTCTCCCAGGCGCTGTTGTACACCTCTTTGAATTTAGCAAGCTCCTCATAAAAGTGTCGCTTATCTACCTTTGTAACATAGACGCCGCTTTTTTCAGCTATCTGTGCCACTCGCTCCACTTTTTCAGGCAGCGCCTCCGGTATATCCGTTATGTAGGCATAGAGGTCCTTAGATTTACTCATTCCGTTAGATTCCATAAGCTCAATGTAGTAAGGCGGATTGTGCGGAGTCATCAAAACCGGAGGATACTCAAACCCCTTGATAACAAAGCCACACTCCTCATTTGTTGAGAAATTCATAGGGCCTCGCATTACAGAGAGCCCGTGCGATTTCAGCTGAACCGCAACAGTATCAAGCAGTGCAGTGGTAACAGATTTATCATCTATTGAGTCATAAAACCCAAAAAATCCAACACCATCGTTATGAAACTCCAGATGCCTCCGGTTTACTATTGAGGCTATGCGGCCAACATAAGTATTGTCCCTAAGGGCAAGAAAATACTTAACATCGGCGTGTTTAAAGAAGGGGTTTTTCTCTGCCGAAAAATGCTCTTTGAGGTCATGGGTCAGTTCCGGGGTAAAAAAAGGGTCATCTTTGTGGAGCGTAAGTGGAAATTTAATAAAATCCACCAGCTGCCGTTTATCCGTTACCTCTTGTATCTGTATTGTATTATTTGATAACACCAAATGCCCTGCCTGTTTTTTGAAAAGCGCTCAGAATAATATCAAGGTGTTCATCGGTGTGTGTTGCCATATAACTAGTTCTGACAAGTGACATTCCGGGGGAGACAGCAGGGGAGACTGCCACATTTACAAATACCCCCTCATCATGTAGCATCTTGCACATCTTATAAGCCAGTTCATCCTCTCCAACGATTACAGGCACAATGGGAGTCTGTGTGTGGCCTATTTTAAACCCCATTGACTTAAACCCCTCCATCATCTTTCTTGTGTTTTTCCACAGATTTTCCATTCGCTCCGGTTCACTCTCTATAATATCCAGCGCTGCGCTTACTGTGGCTGTTGCTGCCGGAGTTGGGCTAGCACTGAACATTAAGGACCTCGCACAGTGTTTTATGTAATGTATTATATCCTCTTTGCCGGCTATAAAGCCGCCTACAGAGGCCAGTGATTTGCTGTAAGTACCCATGATGAGATCCACCTCGCTCTCTAAACCAAAGTGCTCCGCCGTTCCCCGTCCAGTACGGCCCAGCACTCCTATTCCATGAGCGTCATCCACCATTACTTTGGAATTGTACTTTTTGGCCACAGTTACAAGGCCGGGCAGGTTTACAATGTCACCCTCCATGCTAAAAACGCCATCCACCACAGTAAGAGTGCTTCTACCACTCTCTGAGACCTCTTTTAGCACTCGTTCATAGTCCTCCATGTTGTTATGGCGAAACTTTTTAACCTCTCCGTAGGAAAGCCTGCAACCGTCTATTATACTTGCATGGTTCATCTTATCCAGGACAGCGGTATCATCTTTTCCGACAAGGGCTGAAATAACGCCAAGGTTTACCTGAAAACCTGTTGTAAAAATCAGAGCCGCCTCTGTCTTCATAAATTTAGCCAACTTATTTTCCAAAGCAACGTGTATATCCAGAGTGCCATTTAAAAATCTGGAACCGGCACAACCTGTACCGTATAGCCTGGTTGCCTCTATAGCCGCTTCTTTTACCTTAGGATGACTGGTAAGCCCCAGATAGTTATTTGAGCCTGCCATGACAACCTGCCGCCCGTTTATTGTCACCATAGGGTCCTGAGCACTCTCTATCATTCTGAAATACGGATAAAGCCCCAGCGCCATAACATCTTTTGCTCTGGTAAACTTATAGCACTTATCAAATATTGATTTTGAGTTTTCTATAGCCATTTGTGTATTTTGTACCAGTTTGCCGTCCACTTAATTCCCTCTCTCAGAGTTATCTCCGGTTTAAATGAAAAATCATTCACCGCATCTTCGCAATTGCATGTCCAGTGTGTGTGTTTAAGTTCAGCCATCTTGTCAGGGTTTATTATGCTTGATTTTGTCAGTTTTTGTATTATTTTGGCAATGAAAGGAATTGCACCTTGCGGAATTCTGAGTTTAATGTATTTGCAGTTAAGCTCAGTGGCTATTGTATCGGCAAGAAACTCGTTAGAATACGTTTCAGTATCGGTAAGATAGTATGTTTTCCCGACAGTGTTTTCGGTCTTTACCGAGTTTGCGATGCCTCTTGCCAGATCCTCCACATAGATAAAGGAATAGAAGGATGTACCCCAAAAGGGCAGATATCCGCTTTTAACCATCTTAAACAACATATAGAAGTCCTTGTCTCTGGGGCCATAAACCGCAGGCGGTCTTATTATGGTAACCGGAATCTCATCACTTTGCCTTATGACAGCCTCCTCACCCTGAAGCTTACTTCTGCCGTATTCGGAGACAGGATTAGGAGGTGAACAGGGACAAAGCGGCACGCCATTCAAAGACGGCCCTCCAACTGCAAGACTGCTGATATAGACAAATCTTTTTACGTTTTTATTATACCGGATCACATTTTTAATCAGATTATCCGTGCCGGTTACGTTTGTAGAATAGAAATCCCCTATGTTTGCAGCCTTTGTAAGCCCCGCAAGGTGAAACACATAATCAAACTCCTCAGTAATTTTGGGCAGAATCTCCTGTTGCAAACAGTCACCCAGCATCTTTTTAACCGGATGATTCTCAATCCACTTCAAATTAGAGTCGCCTCTGACAAGACATGTGACATTGTACCTCTGCCTCACCAATTCCTCAACAAGGTGGCTTCCTATAAAACCAGTTGCTCCGGTTACGAGTGCTTTCATAATTATTACAATTATATACGATTTCAGAGTCTTTTTTCTTGTGTTTTTGTTTATACTATGAAAATATTATTTTTGGTTTAATATAAAGGGATACATTCAGCGTGGAAAAGGCCGAACAAACAGCAATAATCGAAGCTCTGTTATTTATAGCCGGAGACCCTCTGTCTATTGATGATATAAAAAGACATACCAATTTAACGGATGCTGAGATATTATCCTCCTTGACAACCCTTATAAATGCCTATAAGGACAGAAATGGCGGGATACTGGTAGCAGAGATAGCCGGCGGCTATCAAATGACAACAAATCCTGCTTATGCGCAGTGGGCAAAGGTGCTAAAAAAAAATAAATCTATGGGGAAACTCTCCATTGCTGCCCTTGAAACGCTTTCCATTGTGGCATACAAACAGCCCATTACAAGAGTTGAGATTGAGGAAATACGAGGGGTGGGTTCCGACTGGACTCTTAAGATTTTACTTGAAAGAAATTTAGTAAAAATCACAGGCCGCAAAGATGCACCCGGAAAGCCCCTTCTTTTTGGTACCACAAGGGAGTTCCTTCAGTACTTTGGCCTTAAAAACATAGCAGATTTGCCAACACTTAAGGAATTCACTAAAGATGTGTAATGCAATTGTGTATGTAACTGGCTAAATCTCAACATTTACTCAAGGCCATCAACGATTTAAACCTTAACCCCTAAATCCGTTATAGAGGTGTGAAAAAAAGTTAAAAGCCCTCGTGCTTCAATGTATTCAGAAGATATAAAATATCTACTTGCAAGGTTAACAAAAAAATCAGCGGGGCTAATATTATGATACACGAAAGATTATTTCAGTTCAAATTTGGGAGGACCCATGAAAATTTAACAGTGCATGGAGAGTTGGCGCTGATGGCAGAATTCAACAACGGTTTAAGGCTAAGAGAGTTAGTAAATAAATATTTACCAATTATCGGAGAACTACATTTCCTATATCGGATTTCGGGAGAATGTTTACATAGGTATGGCGGTTAGTTTAGTATATACACGCAGGCTATGAAATTGTTTTTGGGAGGTTACTCTTTTGGACGAAAAATATAATGCTTTAAAAATAGAGTCAAAATGGCAAAGATTTTGGCAGGAGACAGGGCTCAATAAGACTGTATCCAAAAGCAGCAAGCCAAAATTTTACTGCCTTGAGATGTTTCCCTATCCATCCGGTAAAATCCACATGGGTCACATCAGAAATTACGTAATCGGCGATGTCATCACACGCTATAAGCGAATGCGCGGGTATAATGTGCTTCATCCGATGGGATGGGATGCTTTTGGTCTGCCTGCCGAAAACGCTGCCATAAACAGCGGCACACATCCATCTAAGTGGACATTTGAAAACATTGAGTACATGAAAGCTCAGATTAATAAAATCGGATGCAGCTACGACTGGGACAGAGAGGTCACCACCTGCAGCCCGGAGTATTATAAGTGGAACCAGTGGTTCTTTATCCAGATGCTTAAACGCGGACTTGCCTATAAGAAAAACTCCTTTGTCAACTGGTGCAGTCACTGTGCCACGGTGCTTGCAAACGAACAGGTGATTGACACCCGGTGCTGGAGATGCGATACGGTGGTAGAGCAAAAGGAACTTGAGCAGTGGTTTTTTAAAATCACGGCTTATGCCGAGGAGTTACTGGCTGCCTGTGATACGCTAAACGGCTGGCCTCAGCATGTGGTAGCCATGCAGAGGAACTGGATAGGGAAAAGCCGTGGCGTTGAGATGGATTTCCCGATAGACGGATCTGATTTAAAGATAAAAATATTCACCACACGCCCGGATACCCTCTTTGGCGCAACATTTGTCTGCGTTGCTCCGATTCATCCCATAGCCGACATCATAATGGACGATAAGAATGCCCTTAATGATGTGAAATCATTTTATGGTAATGAAGAGGAAAAGCGAGGGGTTTTTACCGGTAAGTACGCAATTAATCCGATAAATAACGAAAAAATTCCAATTTATGCCGCTAATTTTGTTCTAATGGATTATGGCACAGGCGCCATAATGTCGGTACCGGCACATGACCAGAGGGATTACGATTTTGCAAAGAAATACGGGTTACCAGTAAGAGAGGTTATTGTGCGTGAGAAAAATGCCGCCCCATCAACTGAGCTTACCGAGGCATACGAGGATGAGGGGTATCTTATAAACTCAGGGCAATTCAGTGGGCTTCATAATAAAACTGCAATTGAGCAAATTGGCCAGCATATAGAGAGTACCTCTATGGGCAGAGTCGTAACCAACTACAAGCTAAGAGACTGGGGCATATCCCGGCAGCGGTACTGGGGAACTCCTATACCGGTTGTTTACTGTAAAAACTGCGGTGTGGTGCCGGTAAAGGATGAGGATCTTCCGGTAATACTGCCTGATAACGTCACACTTAAAGGAATGGGAGGCTCACCGCTTTCCGGGGTTTCCGGTTTTATAAATGCAACGTGTCCCACTTGCGGATCAGCTGCACGGCGTGAGACCGACACTATGGATACGTTTGTGGATTCCTCGTGGTACTTTGTACGGTACTGTTCGGAAAAAGATGCTGCACCCCTGGATAAGAACAATATAGACTTGTTTATGCCGGTAGATCAGTACATTGGAGGTGTTGAGCATGCCGTGCTTCATCTGCTGTATTCAAGATTTTTTAGCCGTGTTCTGAGAGACATAGGCATTGTGAGTTTTGATGAACCTTTTAAAAATCTCCTTACTCAGGGAATGGTCTGTAAGGAAACCCTGAAGTGTAACGAGCATGGCTGGCTTTTTCCCGATGAAACCCAAAACGGAAACTGCATTCATTGCAAAAACGCTGTGATACGTGGCCGAACTGAGAAAATGTCCAAGTCAAAGAAAAATCTGGTGACTCCGGATGAGATAACCGGCAGGTACGGCGCCGATACGGCACGGGTGTTTTCACTGTTTGCAGCACCTCCGGAAAAAGACATTGAGTGGTCGGCTCAGGGAGTTGAGGGCGCCTACAGATTTCTTAACAGGCTTTGGAATCTGTTATATAGTTATGCTGATAAAATAAAAACTATTAACATAAACCCAGAAAAATTAAGCGGTAAATTAGTAAGAAAAACCCATCAGACAATAAAAAAAGTGACAGGCTCAATTGAGCGTGATTACCACTTTAACACGGCTATTGCGTCCCTGATGGAGCTTCTTAACGAAATATCGGCATTTAAACCCGCGGATATGGCAGATTACGCCTCCCTTAAGTTTGCCTTTAAATCCCTGACGCTGCTGCTTAGTCCGTTTGCGCCGCATCTGTGTGAGGAGTTGTGGGCACTAATAGGTGATGGGAGGTCAATATTTTTAGCGCAATGGCCGGCCTATGATGAAATTGCAGCTAAAGAAGAGGAAATTGAGCTGGTGGTTCAGATTAACGGCAAGGTCAGGGCAAAGATGATGATACCTGCCGATTCCGATGATAATGCAGTAAAAGAGGCCGCCCTTAGCCATGAAAAAATACAAGACTCCGTTACGGGTAAAAAAATAAAGCAACTGCATGTCATCAGGGGCAGACTTGTAAACATTGTATTAGAGAATGTTTAAATCACATATAAAAATAACACTTGCACTATTGGTTTGCTTAAGCCTGTTAGCTGGGTGCGGTTACAGGGTAATAGGCAAAGACTCGTTACCGTTTACCACGGTAAAAATTGGGAGAATTAAAAACACCACACCAGAGCCTAAACTTGAAGATATGTTTTATACGGCTTTGGCTGAAGAGTTTTTAAAAAGAGGCATCACTGTAACTGACTCAGCAGAGAACACGATAGAGGGGGAAATTAACTCGTTTCAGTTAACGATTGCTGCTGAAAAGGTGGGCTTTGCCACTGATTACAACATAACCATGAGCGGGGATTTTGTCTTAAAGAGCATTGACGGGAAAAAGAGAGAGCTTAAAGGAGTGAAATCACCGTTTTATGAGTCTGTCAGCGCACCTGATACAGTAAATGATATAGTAGCGTCAAAAGAAGTGGCTGCGGCAGGGGCAATAAAACGGCTTGCCGCCTCGTTGGTTTTTGAGCTTATGATGTCAAAGTGAGGACTAACACTTAGCAATGAGCTTAAAAACACTTCAGGAGGAAAAACAGAAAGGATTCCCGGAGCCTGTGTATGTGGTTCGGTATGAGGATCCTTTTTTTGAAAAACAAGCTATTTCTGTTATCAGGGACGATGTGTTTTCCATGGACGTTTATGACACCCTTGACACAGAGCATCCACTTTTAATACAAACTATAGCAGATAGCCTGTGTGTGATGCCGATGTTTTCATCCAAAACTATGGCAGCAATCAGAAATGTACAGAAACTTAAAGTAAAAGAACTGGAGAACCTCAACAGATATGTGTCAAAGCCATCAGAGGGCTCAGCGCTGTTCCTTTTTTATGCACTGCCGCGTGGTGGCAGTAAAAAAGAGGAGACAATGAAGCTTGCCTGTAAGTTTAAGCTGATTGATCTGACCCTCGGCGGGAGATATGCCCTAAACGACTGGTTAATGGGCGAGTGTGACCGGAGAGGAATCGTGCTGGAGACGGAAGCAGCGAAGTTTCTAAAGGAAATCTATGGCGATGACCTTGAGCTATTTAGTAACGAGCTTGAAAAACTAAGTCTTCTGGGCAGCAAAAAGATCACACTTTCCGATACGTATGAAACTTGTTTTGGCAGCAAAGACTTCAACATTTTTGGTTTTGTCGGGATGATTACAAAAGGTGACACGGCAGGGGCGTTGTCTATGATTGAGGGAATGGCAGATGCCTTTGATGACAAATTCCACGGAGCCGTAAATTATGGTTTATCAAAGGGAAATACTCCTCCGGAGGCTTTTAAAACACACCTTATGCTGCATATCGCCATGCGTCTTAATCCCGATTATCCGCATGAATTGTTTGTCACAGAGTTAAGCAAAGCCTGCAAAAGAAAGTGAAACCTGTCCACAACTATGGGCTCGAAGTAGCCTATAATCACGTTCATACTGGAGAAGTTCTTGATTAATTTCCTCCACCCTTTTGGGGGATGCTTCGCCTTTTAGAACACTTTCGAGTTTTTCATAAAGAAAAATGGATAGGAGCTCATCCAATAAATCAGAAAAACGGACTGGGAAACCTTGTGGGCGCATCGCTGTGGTTACAGATACACCTTCACGATCGTTTATCTGGATATACTCGATACCTCTCATTACATTATTCTTATCAACTCCTATAAAGCCAAATGAAACAGGGTATTTTATTTTATTCGCTTTGTGTAAGCGCTGGAGGTTTATTCTAACGTCACGAGACAGAAAATAAGGAAATTCCTTTTCAGGAAAGGTTGCGTTTGCTAAAATTAAGAATGGATCGAAAAGTTCATCGTATGGAATATACCCTTTTTCCTGGGCATCGTAAAAGGCTATCTGGATGAGATAAACATCAATAATCCAGGAAAGGATAGTCATATCACTATATTTTTTGGAAACATAATTTAGACCTATCCGTAAAATGGGGCAATCAAACCGTTTGCAGAGCTCATTTTTATAGCAATCTTTTTGTACTTGTTGGCTGATGCTATGAGATGGGCCATCAAATTCAACAACGAAAACCGGCTTGAAATCACTATTTACAACGACAAAATCAAAGTGTGCACGAAGAGCGTAACTGTATTGTTTGTCCGAAATGCCGCTATTTTCGATAGGCAAAACATCGACCACTCGGACTTTAGTGTAAACCTTTAACCCGTGCCGATCAGAAACCCTTTCGAGTTCGCTGAGAGTCTTTTCCTCAGAGTAATTAACAAGTCTTTTTAACGTCACATTTTTCCCTACTGGCTGATAAGTTCCTCATCCCGCCAGTTAAATGATGCTGGATGGTGGAAAACTTATGGCTATGTTTGGCTTGAAAATCATAGGCGTAGCCTCCCTTTGTATCCTCATACTAATAATATATAATACTTATGGATAATACTGCACATTCTGGGTAAAGTTTTTACAGGGCTTTTCTCAAGACACTAAAGCAAGGGCGTGGTCAACGGCGGGGTTTATACCGAAAGCATGGTATTTTAGCGGCTCATTGTTTGCGCGGGAGGCCAGCAAAACAGGGCGGTATTTTAAGCTATTATCGAAAGCCATGAAGACATCGGCTTGCGGAGCAAACCAGCGTAATTGTTCATGGGACTTGTGATGCCGCTGTATTGCTTTTTCAGTATTGACATTATGCCCACCCATTGCCACGCGTTCACTAACGCGTTGTGGCGATAGTTCAGGCGGATAAAGTGAAATGTAAATCAGGCCAATCTTAAAACCATTTTCTTTCGCAGCCAGAACATCATCCCGGTACTTTGGGGATGTTAGTACTGTCTCAACAACAAAACTGACACGGGATTTGATGCAGTCCTCCACTTCCTTATCAATTTCAATTGCAGCCTTCAAGTTGAGTTCATCTTGTAACGCCTCAGGAAATTTCTTACGCAACTCAATCGTACGTTCATCTGCATTCAATTTTACAAGATTCTTGTACCCGAGGTTTACAAGATATTCTCCGGCAAAACTGGATTTTCCAGCCCCGTTTGGTCCGGCTATAATCCACATCCATTTTAACACGATATAGATTATCGCTGCGAGCGGGTTGTTTTATTACAAGGCGGCGTATAGACTTCAAGTTTGCCGCCCACAGAGTAGTGAGTAGGAATACCGAGAGCGTCATGTTTGGCAGCAGCCTTCTTTGCTGCTTCTGTAAACGATTTTTGCGCAAGCTCAATCAAAGCATCAGCATTATCGAAAACGCTGTCGTCATCACGGGAGGGTGTGCGTTTCTCCGCGAATTTTACAAAGCGTTTAACTTTGTTTGTTGATTTTGCAATCGTCATATAAATACTATAGCATGTTTTGTAGTTTTCTGCAATTGAATGCTGCTTGTGGTATCGCTATTTATACCAATTTGAGACCGTTGCAAAAATCATTTTTCAGCCAAAACTTTACAAAAAACACAATTGTAAATATACCAAAATTCAAAAAGATATTCATATTGATTATTTAAAAGGATGAGATTGCCACGCCCCCTGCGGGGGCTCGCAATGACGATAAATAATAGTTTTTACTGTGTTTTTTATTCGTCATTGCGAGGAGCGATAGCGACGTGGCAATCTCAGCCTTTAAAAATAATTAACGTAATTATGCATATCGCTATAAGAGTTTTTTTATTGTGAAAATTCAAAATATCGAATTATGCAACGGTCTCAAGTTGCCGTCAAAAAAGTAGATTAACAAAAAAAGTCCATCATTTAATCAATTGATTAAGCTCAAACACCGGCAATAGAACTGCAAACACGATAAAGCCAACAATGAAGCCCATAAGCAGCACAATTATAGGCTCAAGGGCAGAAAGCGCACGCTTTGTGCCTGCCTTGAACTCCTTTTCATACGTAAGGGACGTCTTTAGGAGCATCTCTGAAAGCGCCCCAGTGCGCTCACCGGTTGATATGATTTCTTTCACAATTGGTGGAAAATCCGATAGTGCCAAAGATAGTGAAAGTCCCTCGGAAACTGCCCTCTCAGCTTCAAGAATCTGCTTTTCGTAAAAGGCATTCCCTACGGTTTTTGACGAGAGCCTCAACGTCTTTAACATCGGAACCCCGTTTTTAAGCAGTGATCCGGTTGTTTTTAAAAACCTCGATACGTAAAGTGAATTCAAAACCGGTATTTTTGTAAGTATTTCTCCCACCCTTAAAGCATGGCTTTTAATGTAACGCTTTATGAAATACGTTAAACATATAATACCCACAATTAATGCCCAGAGGTAATTCTTTAAGAAATTGCTCATAGTTATTAAAATTACAGTGGCAAGAGGAAGCGCCTTATCTGAGTCCTCAAATATCTTAACCAGTTTTGGCACCACAAAGACAAATACAAAGGTTAACACCAAAGTGCCCACCGTTAGCATTATGGCAGGGTATATAGCGGCTGATTTAACGGCGGAGTCCATTTCGTCACGGCTTTCAAGAAAATCGGCCAATTCATTAAGCACACTGTCCAGGCAGCCGCCGGTTTCGCCCGCGTTTATCATGCTTATATAGAAATCAGGGAAAAATTTGGGGTAATCCTCCATAGCGCGCGAAAGACTGGCACCTGCCCGCAGACGTTCCTTAATTGACACAAGCATTGACCGGAGCTTTCCCCCCCGTCTTTCTGAAAGAGTATCCACAGCATCTACAATTGCTACCCCCGATGAGACTAACACTGCCAAATGTGCGGTTAATGTCTTTAAAGCTCCGGCATCACTCGTAACAGAAAACGTGAATCCTGTCTTGTTTTCATGTATAATCATCTCCGGATAAATGTCTTTTAACTTAAGAAGTTTTAGAGCTTCACTTACACTATCTGCCTCAAGTGTGCCGGAGTGCCGCCTGCCCTCTGAGTTATACCCCCTGTACTTAAATACCGGCATCGTCTTTTTGAGTCACTCTGAGCACCTCTTGTAAAGAGGTCTGTCCGGTTGCCGCCTTAATAAGGCCATCCTGTCGCAGTGTTTTCATTCCATGTTCTATCGCATAATTCTTAATTGCCGTGGAATCGGTGTTTGAATTTATAAGCGGTAGCACGCCCGGCTCTATAGCAAAAAGCTCAAATATCCCAATTCTTCCAAAGTAACCGGTATTATTACAGCGCGGGCATCCTTTTCCTCTGAAAAGCGTCTCTACCGGAAAACTAAAATAACTTCTCTCAAGCTCAGTGGGTTCATATTGCTCTTTACACTCAGAGCAGACAACTCTGATAAGCCTCTCGGCAACAACCCCACACAGCGACGACGCTATCAGAAACGGCTCCACCCCCATGTCAATAAGTCTGGTAACTGAGGAGACGGCATCGTTTGTGTGCAGGGTGCTAAGCACAAGATGTCCGGTCAGGGAGGCCTGAACCGCAATCTCTGCCGTATCGAAGTCACGAATCTCACCCACCATTATAACGTCCGGATCGTGTCTCAGCACAGAGCGAAGGCCACTTGCAAAGGTTAACCCGATACGCGTATTTACTCCTATCTGAGCTATCCCCCTTATCTGATACTCTACGGGGTCTTCAATCGTTATGATGTTTTTCTCTTCGGAGTAGATATGATTTAATGCGGCATAGAGGGTTGTGGTTTTTCCGCTTCCGGTGGGACCTGTAACAAGAAAAATCCCGTGAGGGCGACTTAGGAGAGTTTCCAGCTTGCCCTTTGTAACGTCATCAAATCCCAGAGCGCTAAGCCCCATAAGGCCCTGCTTTCTGTCCAGAATTCTCAGCACCGCACGCTCTCCAAACACCGATGGAATTATGGACACCCGAACGTCTATATCTTTTCCGCTGATAAGAAGCCGGATTCTGCCGTCTTGAGGAAGTCTCCTTTGGGCAATGTCCATGTTGGCCATTATTTTGACTCTGCTAATGAGAGCATCCTGGATTATTTTTGGAGGCGTCAGGATTTTTCTTAAAATCCCGTCAATACGCATCCGTACCTGCAGATCGTTTTCGTACGGCTCGATGTGAATATCCGAGGCGTTTTCCTTAACCGCCTGCTGAAGGAGAGCATTTAGGAGTCTGATTATAGGGGCATCCCCGGTTAGTTCCATGATGTCTTTAGGAGATTCAAACTCGGTAGCCACAGTGTCAAAATCTCCCTCACTCATGTTATCCATTACCTCGGCAGCACTCCCTGCCATGGCGTATATGCGGTTTATCAGAGCAAGCAGTTTTTCCCGGTCTATCAGGATTGGCTTAGGTTTAAGGGCTAAGGACGCTGCTATCTCACTAAGCGCAAATGCTCCCTGCATATCGCTGACATAGCCCTCAAGCACAGAGGCATCTCTCCTCACAGGCAAAACCATGTTGGTTTTGGCAAACGTAAGGGGTATGTGTTTTATGAGGCTTAAATCAAAGGCGGTTTCCTCTGTCGTATCCGGTGTTATCATTTTTTTTATGCTCATATTGTAACGGTTGATGGTAAAGGAAAGTCAAGAGTGCTGGGGAGGTTTCATTTAATCTATGGCTTTGTGGTATTATGTTTGTGATGTTACATCAGAAAACCACCGGCATCATAGAATGGTGGTAGCTTAATACACAAGGAGGGGTATATATGAAGAAAGCGGCATTAGCGGTGATGTTAGTTGTAGTAATGCTTGGTTTGGTTGCGGTTGCCTATGCTGAAGAGGATTGGCACGGAGGAATACACAAAAGGGTTAAGCATGCAAAGGAAAGGATTGAAAACGGGATTAAAGACAGATCTCTCTCAGAGCAAGAAGCAAAAAGGCTCCATAAAGAATTTGACAGGGTTATTGATGAAATTGATCGCATGAAAGCAGATGGAAAACTTACTCCTCATGAAAAAGAGCGAATAAATCATGACCTTGATAAATTGGACAATGACATTAGCAGGCTAAAGCATAATGATGAGCATCGCGACAGGCACTAGCGTTGAGTAGCAGTAGTGTGCTGTGGTAGTTGACTCAGAGCCCTGTGTATTATTGGTTAGAATTAATATTTAGGATTCGATAAGAGTGATACCAGAGTTGCAGGCGGTAGGATGCAGCTTGGTATCACTCATTTTTATCGTTATTTTTTTCCTCTTTAACTCGTTCCATAAAATACTCTTTTTCAACATACTTAACCTCAGACATCAGCTCTAAATCCGATTTAGCTACTGAGACTGTTTTCCCCTTAGGCAATTCTATTAAAAACAGATTTGGAGTTGAGAATTCGCTTATAAGACGTGCTTTATAATCATCAATTATTTTAAGAGATTGTTCTTTGTTGACAGAGTCTTTGAACCTGACAATAACCCTCTCAGTGGTCTTTGTTTTCCCGGATGTGTAATCGTCAACCACACTTGCACCTTTTGTGTTTGTAATAGTGGCAGCGTTATCATGTGTATCCACAATGTGGGGAGTAAGAAAGACCATGAGATTTATCTTTGCTTTTGTAGTTTCTTTTTGTTTAAATAACAGGCCAAGAACAGGAATATCACCTAAAACAGGCACCTTGTGTACACTGTTTTCTTCACGCTCCTGCAAGAGGCCGCCTATCACAATTGTCTCGTTGTCTTTGGCAAAAATTGTAGTCTTTGTGGAACGCTTTGAAGTGGTCGGACCCAGGCTTATTGTTATATCTGCATTAGTTTCGGCTAACACTGCTGATATTTCCTGATAGACTTCAAGCTTGATTACATCTCCCTCAGTAATGTGTGGCGTTATCTTAAGAGAAATACCAACGTCTTTTCTCTCTATGCTGTTAAATACCGAGGCAGTTCTGGTTGGATCAGATTCTCTTTTAGCAACAAACGGTACATTTTCGCCAACCATAATCTCAGCCTCTTTGTTGTCAGAGGTCAGAATCTGGGGGGTGGAAAGGACATTGATAACGTCCTTGAAATCGCTTATGTTAAACAAAGCGGCAAACCCCGGCACCGACAACGTGGAGGATGTCACAGAACCGTCTGCGTTTGTTACTGAGTAAGGGACATCAACAAACTTACCAAGACCGCCTATACTAAAGCCGCTTAACCCTGTTATGACGTTTTGCAACGCAGAGGTAGTGATAGAGCCCACACCGCCTATGAGCATGGTGCTGCCCTGAGCGCCAAGTCCGCGCCAATTCATGCCAAGATCGGCTAATTTACTCGTTGATACCTCTATAATCAGTGCCTCTACGTAAACCTGCTTGCGTCTCCTGTCAAGCTTTCTTATGACCTCAACTATGTTTTTGTAGTCCGAGGAGGAGGCCATGATGACCAATGAGTTGGTGGCAACATCCGGTGTTACGGAAATATCCGCAGAAGAGTTAAAGGCAGCGGTTTGTGGCCTTTGTACGGCTTTATCCTGAGGCTGCTGCTGAGCTTTTTTTATGAGATTATCCAACACTTTTGAAAGCTCCTCGGCATTGGCATGTTCAAGAAAATACACATTTATACCGCCGTTAGCCTCAGGAGACGGTACATCCAGGAGCCCGATAAGCTTCTTAATCGGTGTTCTGTCACTCTTAGCGCCAAACACTACTATTGCATTGAGTCTATGGTCAGCCACAACATATGCCTCTTCAAATTCTCCCTTTTTTGCAACCGCAGGACGTGTTTGTCCGCGCTTTAACCCATCATTGATGGTCTTGGCAAGGTTTTCTGCATTGGCGTTTTTAAGATATATTATATCTGGCACATCCTCTTGAGACGGTCTGTCTATGGTTTTGATTATTTTAAGAATTTTTTCAAGATTTGAGCCGGAATCCATAACAAGGATCATATTCCTGGGTGAAAACTCCGAGACAAAACCATCTTTTGTCATAATCGGTTTAAGCAGTTTAACAGCATCATCAGACGATATATGCTCTAACTGAATAAGCCGTGCAATGTAGTTTTCATTTAAAATTTTATCAGAAGTAAGATCAACTCCTTTTTGTTTAGCCTCAGCGGTTGTGATGATTTTATAGGTGTTTGAACCAGCAGAAATTACTGTAAAACCTTTTAGTTCCAGCACAGAAGTAAACAGTTTAAACGCCTCTGACTTATAAATGGGAGCCGGGGCAATTATTGTGATTTTGCCCTTAAACTGGTCGTCAAAAATAATATTTTTACCGGTTAAATCGCTTACAAACTTTGCTATAGCAGGTAAATCGGCCCCGACAAAGTTGAAAGTTATCCTTTCCTCCTCAGCCCATGCCTGTAGAGTAAAAGTCAGTATAAAAACAACGGGTACTAATTTTATAAACAGTCTTTTTGTCATAGTATCAAAACCTCATCATCACATAATGTTGTAGTTAAGGGTCATTTTATTTCCACCACGAATAATATCAAGGTGGATTTCACTTACGCCTCTAAGCGCCGTGAAAGCCTGAAGAGCAGCCTCCGGATCTGTAATATCGTAACTGTTAATCTTTAACAGGACATCATCATTTTTTATGCCGAGGGTGTCGTAAATCCCGCCCGGTTTAACTTCTTTCAGAATGAACCCTGCCTGTTTGCCGTTCACCAGATTTGGCTGCAGCCGTGCCTCAGTCATAAGTTGTTTCGGGTTTTCGAGTGCTTGTTGAACCTTTTTGTCATCCAGTACGTAGTTGGATGAGTCTATTTTTTTTCCTAAGGCATTTGTGCCGATTTGGGTTTCTTTAGTTTTAGGTGACGGCATTTCAGAGAGGGAAATTGAGGTGCCGTCTGAAAAAACAACCCCCTTTGCTAAGACCTCTTTAAGGACAGGGCCGTCAAAAACACGCTGGCCGGTTCTGAAAATCTCCTGCTTACCGCCTCCGTCTTCAAATATGGCATACCCTGTTCCTTTGTCACCGGATATAACTCCCATAAGTTTATATTTAGAAATATTAGCTGTGGTTTTTGTTCCCTTAACCGGTACAATCGGTGTGAATTTTAAATCTCTGAGGCCAAATGCGTTTTTTTCAACAATCGGAGCAAACCCTGCTAATTCCTTTGGTGCGGTTTTTTCTGCTGAGTTAATGTTGATAGGAGGCGGCTCATGGTTTTTAGAGGCAAAGGTAACAGCGTCTCTTACAATTATGAGTGCAGAGACAATAAGCACTATACCGCCTAAAACGGCAGTAAGGCCAGAGACATTCCCTCTTGATAAAATGGACAGATATTTCTTTAGCATATCAAAATTATACAAAAACCGTGATTGACATTTTAACATAGAAAGGATTAAATTATAAAGTCTATGTCGGGGCGTAGCGCAGTCTGGTTAGCGCACCTGCCTTGGGAGCAGGGGGCCGGAGGTTCGAATCCTCTCGCCCCGACTTTTTTTCTTAAGGTTAATATACTGGCGCGCTACGTAAAATAAATATATACCGCAAATTTGCTCGTTGAAAAACAGAGTACCTATAAGCCCTATTGGTTTCAGGTTAATTCCAGATAAAATAACCGTAACTTACAATAAAGTTAGCAACACACGTGATGTTTGGTTTAATGAACCAAAAACATTAACGATGAAATTGGAGGATGTGTTATAATTAAAGGAAGGTTCAAGTGTGCATATCATCGTTTATAGGAAGTTGAATTATAAAACAAATACCCCTGACAAAATAACAATTAGAATATAATATCAAAAAATAAGGTGATGAGTAATGAGTGCTATTGAAATATTAAAAAAACATGAACAAACAATAAATCAAAAATATGGTGTCAGGAAAATCGGCATCTTTGGCTCCTTTTCCCGTGGGGAGGAAAGAGAGTTTAGTGATATAGATATTCTTGTTGATTTTAACGAAGGGGCAAAAAACTTTGACAACTTTATGGAACTCAAATTTTTCCTTGAAGACCTTTTCGGCAGAAAGGTGGATTTAGTAACGGTTTATGCGCTACGGCCACAATTTAAAGAAAGTATCTTAAGTGAAATAACTTATGCATAGAAATTATTGGCTATACCTTGAAGATATACTTATGGCAAGCAAAAAAATTATAAAATATGCCGGAGATATTTCTTATGAAAATCTTTTACAGGATGAAATGCGTATAGACGCCATAATTAGAAATTTTGAGATAATAGGAGAGGCAGCAAGCAAAGTTCCATCAGACATAATTGAGAAATACCCATTCATTTCATGGCGTAAAATAACTGACTTCAGAAATATACTTGCCCACGAGTATTTTGGAATAGATTATGATATTATGTGGGAGATTATCAAAGATAAACTTCCTGCGCTTCAAAACGATATTATGAGTATTTTAGATAATGAACATAAGTAAACATATTCGCAGGAAATATAACAAGGGTTGTGAATTCAAAGAGCAACATGAGAAAGAAATAAACGTAAATTCTGGTGCCGCAAAAATGCTGCAAAAGTTTCTATTTTGCAAATTGAGTAGCTTAAATATGTGTCCACTGAATCGGGGGAAGATCATTTTTTTTGTTGCTCATAGCTTTTTTTGGCATTGAACACCGTGCTCAGGTCCTCTACCTTTTCATCCCTGCTGCCAAGTGGTACCAGATTAAAGCGGTGTGCGATGGTGGCCATGATCGAGGTCGTATCGTGCTCTTGATGATCTATAGCAAACTTATTGCGCAAGTTTGGTGCGATGATAAGCACAGGAATACGCGTACCTGGTCCCCATTGGTCATAAGGACCCTTGGAATTGGCTGCATCCGGAGGGGTGACGTGATCAGCCTGACCGCCGAACTCATCATAGGCGACAATAACCATCGTGTCCCTGGCGCAAACGCTATTTTCAACAGCCTTTATAAGGTCTATCAAGTGTGCGTTGCTGTTCCATTCGCTGCTGTACCCTGGGTGTTCGTTTTCATTGCCGAGGGGTTTAACGAAACTTACAGGTTTTAGGTTGCAGTGTTTATGTTTAGAGGATTTCGCCAGCTGGATGAATTCGACCTCGTCACGCAAGTGTTTTTTTCGTGCCTCAGTACCTGGGGCATAGGCTGCGAAATAGTTAAACGGCTGATGATGGAACTGAAAGAGTCTGTCTGGACATTTCGGCCAGCTCGAACCCTTAATGGCGCTTTCGGGGCAAGACGGGCCGTTGCCGGCTGTGTAACCAGGCTGCGTGTTATCGCCCTCGGCGCTTGCCCAGCCACCGGAGTACCATGCCCAATCCACACCAGCGTCGTTAAGGCGATCCCCAATGGTAGGGTACGTAAGCGGGGGCAGACGCATGGAGTCTTTATCAGCCTTTGGATTGTAAGGCCAGGCACCTGGTTGAATAGTGTTGACGGCGTAATCTCCACACACAACTGTAGGTGGTGTTGAATTGCGGCCTTCACCCGGATAGCAGGAGGCTGTCAGAGGGTTGTCTTTTAACGCCTCTTTGGTTGGGGAAGCGTACAGAGGGGTGTTCTTTGGCATGCCGTTTAAGTCCACAACAGCATGCAAATCAGCTTTTGAGCCGTCATTAACTGCTTCTAACCACAGGGGAGTTTTCGCTGCAATAAGCCACTGGTGATTGAGGAATGAACCGCCAAAGGCCGCCTGAAAGAAATTGTCGGCGATGACGTAGTTGGGATGACCTTTTGCATGCAGATAGACGTATATGGGTAGGCGCTTAGTATTGTAATAGCCCATCGTCAGCCCTGCGGCATTGCTGCCAACGACATAACGGTCCATCTTGCCGCCATCTATCTGGTAAATCTCCTGATAAAAGCGATGGTCGAGATCCATAGTGCATCCGCCACTTTCGCCATTGCCTTTGGCAATGCCGTTTTCAGACTTGTCGTCAGGTTTTGGACATGTATTGTCCTTGGGTGAGATGAAATCATCTATGGGAAACAGGGCATTAGTGAAGTGGCTGTCAATATTGTGGCCGTAGCCATGATAAGAGCAGGTTACCGGCAGCGGCTCTGGTGATAATAAGTTGACGTCCACCTGGGGCAAGCAACCCAAAACTATACCATTTTGGCCGATCTGGGGTATATGGGCTTTGTTCAACCCATTGACGCCCTCCCATAGCCCATAAAGATTGTCAAAGCTGTGATTCTCCTGATAGAGAACCACTATATGATTGATTTTATGCAATGCATCCTTCTTATCACCAGCATCGGCTGTTACCACACAACATAGTCCCATCATAATGACCACTGCTATAACCGTCATGGCTCTACGTAACAAAACTGGCATATCAACCTCCTTTATCATCTGTTAAGACAAACCGCATTTAAATCTGTATAACACTACAGCATGCTAAATTAAGCATTTCCCCTATTTTAAATAAAATACTTCATCAAAAGAGAATAAGTCAACGTGGCCAGTGGTAACCTGCCTATTATTAAATCCATAACTTAGCCCAAAGCCACATGCCTTGGGAGCATTAGAATGTAGGTAATTACGATAAAAAGATAAAAATTTAAGAATTGCACGGTTTTACAAAAGAAGCCGGCTTTCTGAAGATATTACTAATTACAATTACTGCAACAATAGCAGAACTTATGTACTGTGATGTGGAAAAACCGAAATATATTCCACGAGGAGTATCTCCCCGTAAAAATTCAAGAAAAAACCTTACCACGCTATATGTAATAAGATAGACCTTTATAATAGTTCCGTTTTTAACCCCTCCCTTATTGTACATTATGTAAAGTACAGTAAAAATGCAAAGGTTACATATTGATTCAACAATCTGAACCGGAAATACCGGTAGCGAAACATGGCTGGTATAATTAATAAGACCCTCTCTTATCTGTTCCCTGTAGGCATGTGACCAAAGGGGATATTCAATGCACAATGGGCCGTTACAAACCACACCAAAACAACAACCTGCAAGAAAACATCCTATCCGGCCAAAGGAGTGGGCAAGAGGGATATAAACACAAACAATATCCAGAAACGGATACATCTTCATTTTCGATACCGTGATTAATATTAGAAGTACACCAAAAGTTCCTAAAAGACCGCCAAAAAAGACAAATCCTCCCCTTAACGTAATTAATCCGGTATCTGAATAGTTATTTACCACTGAAGGTATCTTTGACAATAGAAGGCCCATGATTAGGCTTACAATAAGAAATAAAAGATATTTCAAAGATAAAGCATGTAGCCTTAATTCTCTGTGGATAAAGTATAAAAAAACACAGGTGCCAATTGCTGCAAAAACCCAATAACCGTGTAAAAATATCTTAGCGAAAGTAACCCCGAAGTAACTGAAGAAATAGTAGAAAAACGCTCTTCCCACAGATTAGGTTAAACTCTTAAAACGCAGGCTAACAACCTCCAAGGTCGCAAGCATCGCAACCTCCGCAATCACAGCTGTCGATGCAGCCCCATTCACATCCTGAGACAAACGTGTCGCCGCAGCCGCCATCGCAGCCACCGGAATTACCATTTGGAGTATCTTTTCCGGGTAGTTCTTTCTTTGTTTTCATATGTCCCGATACTCTTGAGGCCCCAATGTGATAAGTATTTAATTGTTGATTTAAATTATCGCTCTGACCATTAAGATAATAAGAAAAAGCAAGAAATCCAATGGAAAAGCAAATATTTACAATACATACTAAAATTACTTTAGAATGTCTTACAAATGTTATCCTCAAGAAATCATTCATGATTTAATATACCATCCTCATAACCCTTGGTTTAAGTTAGATCACTCCCTTTGTTATTGCAACATATTGATTATTCCTGTGTCAACAAATTTTGTTCGATTCCCAATAGAACAAATATCTGATTGGGTTACACCTTCTAATCATAATCTGGTATAATACTATTGATTATGATAGAGAATAGTTTTTCAATTTTAGACGGCATAGGGCAAAAGGGTGAGAAGCGCCTTTGGAGCCGCGGAATACATACGTGGCAGGATTTTATAAATGAGCGAAGTATTCCATTTTTAAACGACACACACAAGGGTGCTCTTGACGGTAAGCTAGCGCGCTTCACACAAAGCCTGAGAGACGGCAATCAGGAGGAGTTTAATAAGTCACTCAAACGAAAAGAACACTGGAGACTGTTTGAACGATTTAAAGATGAGGCTTTATATCTTGATATAGAAACAAATGGTCTGCCCTCTAAAGGCGGAGGATACGTTACCATGGTTGGCCTCTATGATGGTTTTGAGTACAGCTGTCTGATTAGAGGAAATAACCTGAATCGCGAAAATCTCATAAATGCACTAAAACCCTACAAGATGTTAATAACCTTTTATGGCTCTGTTTTTGACATCCCATTTTTAATTAATAACTTTGCGTTAGAGCTGGATATGCTTCACTTTGACGTGTGTCTTGAGGGCAAACGGGTGGGGTTTAATGGGGGATTGAAAAAAATAGAAAGTATCTTAGGAATACTCAGAGACGACGATGTGGTGGGAATGGATGGGTTTGCCGCAGTGAGGCTCTGGCAGATGTATAAGCGCGGCGATAATGACTCTCTTTCCACTCTGATAAAATATAACAGAGAAGACACCGTTAATCTTCTTACAATCAGTAAGCTTGTCTATAATGAACTCAAGCGTTCAACCGGCATTTATGATTACATAACTGAGAGCGCTGCCGGTGGGTAAGCAGGCATCAGCTAAAAAACGAAATATCCTGAAAGAGTTTTTGCTCTACTTAACAGTAGAAAGAGGGGCTGCAGTAAACACGGTAAATTCCTATGAGCTTGATATCGTGCAGTTTCAGGCATATTTGTCCGGAAATACCGAAACCCTTGAGACATTTACAAGAGAGGATATAGTGGGCTTTATCGAGATGTCTAAGGACAGCCAGTACTCAATGACTTCAATCTGCAGGTTTATATCGTCAATCAGAACATTTTGTAAGTTTCTGGTTATTGAGAGAATCAGGGAGGATGATCCGGCTGAGACCATACGGCTTCCTAAGAAGTGGGACTCAATTCCAAAGGCGTTAAGTTTTGACGATGTGCTGTTGCTTCTTAGTGCAAAGGTTTCAGGCAGGATGGTTGTAAGGGACAGGGCAATGCTTGAACTCCTGTACTCATCCGGGCTTAGAGTTAGCGAGCTTATGGGGGTTGAGGTTGACAGGGTAAATTTTCAGGCCGGCTTTTTAACCATAACCGGAAAAGGCTCAAAGGATCGTATCGTGCCTATGAATGTACGGGCTTTGGAGAGCATCAAGGTATATATGGCAGGACTTCGGCAGGATTTACTAAAAGGTAAGACATCTCCGTATCTTTTTTTAAATTATAAGGGAGAGATTATGACGCGCCAGAGGTTTTGGCAAACTCTTAAAAACTACGGTAAAGCCGCAGGCGTGGAGCTTAGCCCTCACACGTTAAGACACTGCTTTGCTACACACTTGCTTGATGGCGGAGCTGATCTGCGCTCCGTTCAGAAAATGCTCGGCCACTCAGACATTTCCACAACTCAAATATACACAAAAATAACCACAGACAGAATTAAAACTGAATATAAAAAATACCACCCAAGGGCATAGCTCGGAGAGTTCTATGGCATTAATACTTGTAACAAACGATGACGGAGTGTATTCAGAGGGTATATTAAGTCTCCACAGAGCGCTAAGTGAGATAGCTGAGGCTGTGATAATCGCTCCGGACAGGGAACAGAGCGCAACAAGCCATTCTCTGACTATGCACAGACCGCTTAAGGTGACAGAAATCAAAAAAAATATCTATTCAGTAAATGGAACGCCCACTGATTGTGTGGCGCTGGGAATAGGTAAAGTTCTCGGTAGAAAGCCGGATTTGATAGCCTCAGGAATCAACAAAGGCGGCAACCTTGGGGATGACATCACATACTCAGGCACGGTTTCTGCCGCAATAGAGGGTACAATTTTAGGAGTCTCCTCTTTTGCCATATCAATGGTTGGCGAGAAGGATTATCATTTTGCAGTAGCGTCGGAGTTTGCCCTTAAATTAGCTAAAATTATACTCGATAACGGTCTTCCAAAAGATACACTGATTAATGTAAATGTACCCAATGTAGCTAAGGATGAGTTAATGGGACTAAAATTTACAAAACAGGGTAAACGGGTATATATCGGTTCTATAAAAGAGACACTTGATCCCTGGAGCAGGCTTCACTACTGGATAGGCGGAGGAACGCCTTCATGGGCAGATGATGAAAACACAGACTACCTGGCAGTGGAATCAAAGTATATTTCGGTGACTCCGCTTCATCTGGATTTAACAAACTATGATGCTCTCGATTGTATCAAAGATGACTGGGCTCATATATTACAAATCTGAGCATATGGACAGATACGCAAAAGAAAGAGAGCGCATGTGTAAGGAGCAACTGGTAAACCGTGGCATCAGCGATAAAAAAGTCTTAGATGTGATGTTGAAAGTTCCGCGGCACAATTTTGTTACTGAGGAAAACCTAATTCGCGCCTATGGTGATATGGCTTTAGAGATAGACTGTGGCCAGACAATTTCGCAGCCCTACATGGTGGCCGTTATGACAGAGCTGCTTGAGCTAAAGGAAACCGACAGGGTGCTTGAGATAGGCACGGGCTCCGGGTATCAGGCAGCGGTTCTTTCAGAGCTTGCTAAAGAGGTTTACACCATAGAGAGGATAGAGAAGCTTGCAAAGGGTGCGATGGAAAAATTTGAACAAGCAGGGAAAACAAATATTTTTGTAAAGGTGTCGGATGGTACTCTTGGTTTACCAGATTATGCACCATACGATAAGATAATAATAACGGCTGCTGCGCCTGCCGTGCCTCCACCCCTTATAGAGCAGCTTTCATCGGATGGTGGCATATTGGTAGCACCTGTTGGAGACCGGTATAGCCATAAAATTGTCAAACTCAGAAAAATCGGCGACAAAACAGAAGAAACTCACCATTTGCAATGTATATTTGTTCCACTGATAGGAGCATTCGGATTCAATCCGTAAGAGCGTGACAAATGGAGGATAGATGAATAAAGCTTGTTTTTTTGAACCGCTACCGAACGGTAACGTTAAATGCGGTCTCTGTGCCCACAGATGCACTATTGGGGTTGGGAGACGGGGACTTTGCGGAGTAAGGGAAAATCAGGACGGCGTTCTTATGAGTCTTGTGTATGGTTCTGTCTGCTCAACACAGGTGGATCCGATAGAGAAAAAACCGCTCTTTCATTTTAAGCCAGGCTCCCGTACATTTTCAATAGCAAGTGTGGGTTGCAATTTCAGGTGTCTGCACTGTCAGAACAGTTCAATCTCACAGTATCCGAGGGAACACGACGGTGCCGTGATTGGGTATCCTGTGTCAGCTGAGTCAATCGTTGCGGCAGCAATAGCGGAAAGATGCGAGAGTATTTCATTTACATACACAGAGCCAACGATATTTTTTGAGTTTGCACAGGACTGTGCGATTTTGGCGGCAGAGAAGGGACTAAAAAATGTGTTTGTAAGTAATGGGTTTATGACGCCTGAAAGTGCCGAGGTCATAATCCCCTACCTACACGCCGACAATATAGATTTGAAGGGAGATGCCGGTTTTTATAAGGAAATCTGCGGGGCAGAGGTTGAGCCGGTAAAGGACACAATACGATTAATGAAAGAGGGCGGGGTTTGGGTTGAGGTTACAACTCTTGTGATTCCCGGGCTTAACGACAGCGAGCAGGTGCTTAGAGGCATAGCAGAATTCATTGTCTCGGTGGATGCCTCAATCCCGTGGCATGTGAGCCGGTTTTATGGCACCTATAAGATGACAGACCGACCGGGCACTCCAACAGAGACACTTAAGAGAGCGTGTGATATAGGGTATGAAAGCGGACTTAAGTTTGTATATCAGGGAAATGTTCCTGGCATGGGAGGAGAAAACACAAGTTGCCCAGCCTGTAAAAAGCTCCTTATCAAAAGAGACGGATTTACCGTAATTTCAAATGCTATAAAAAACGGTAACTGCCCCGCTTGCGGCAGTGCTGTTGCAGGGGTGTGGTAGAGCTCCAGATTGTCTTTATTTTATTTATAACGTGACAACAAACGACATATCTTATTTCCTTATGAGTGTCATCCTCCAGCCAGCAGGGTTTATCAAGAAGGTATATTTTTGCCCGGGTGAGAGTTTTTTGAACTCAATCACCTGCTTTTGAAAGTGATAATTCTCATATGGCATAATGAAGAAATCTTTCGGTATGCCGACTAATACCATACAAACCAGTAAAACTCCAGCGGTATTTTTTAAAAATTTATTTTGTGCTTTTACAAAAAGCCATATAAGCGCAATAACCCATGCAAGGACTGGAAAAAGAAAATATCGGTTTCCTGCATCAGCCCCGAGCATAACCGTCCATTGTGGTTGTACATCAGACACTTGCGGTGTCACAAGCATTGAAGCAAAAATGAGAATAGAAAGGCTCATTAATAATTTGAGTTCCAACGTACCTCTCCAAAAAGCGTAACCCGTCAAACAGATTCCCAAAGTAGCAATTATAACCGGAAGCGTACCGCTTTGCCACATATGCCAATTCATCACTACATCATATGTTCTTACGCCAAAAGTTCCTGTCATAAGGACTTTACCGGCTAAAATTTTGATAAACGTAGAAACCCCAGCACCAAGTGTAGCAGTTGAGCGCAGAGCGCCTGGATTAACTATAAAAATAAAACTATAAACTTGTAAAAGAAATGCTCCTGCAAGCACAATGAGATGTGAAATAGAAGTCTTAAACGATTTCAGGTATGATTGGAATAATGCAAGTGGAAACACGAAAAAAACCAATGGGCCGCTTAGGCCTGCAAGTAGTAAAACAACACAATCAACAATCCTCCACCAAATCTTTTTACTTGTTGATGCAATAACAATAAGAAACATAAGCAGTGCAAGACGCCACTGCCCATTAGTTAGGTTAGCATGTGTTTCAAATGCTCCAGGTAAAGTCAGATATACAATCCCTAATAAGAAACGCTGATAGTATTTTGAGACCACTTGTTCAAACCGTTCTGAAGTAAAAAACATTGCAGGGAATATCTGGACGGTTATTGCGATTATATTGAATATTAGCGGAGCATACTTAATATCAAAAAACATACTAACATAAGCTCCAACACGATTAAGTGTTTGTAAATACCTCTGTACTGGCACTAAAAATGGCTGAAGAGAATTACTTGAAGCATATGCATCTGAATACCATATAAATCCATCCTCAGCCCAAAATTGCGGATGTAAAAGCACATCAACTCTTCGTAAAACAGTAATCAGAGAAAAAACAGCGAATGCAATGAAAAACAAAATGATTTTTCCATTTTTAGCGCTATCAAAGAAGTTGGCTTTTGTTATGTGTTGCATTTTGCACGACTATTCACTATCTGTAAGTGTAGTTCCATTTGTATTGCCATCATACAGAACTGCATGTCTTTATTACTTATTATTGCAGTCTCTATTGCTATCATTTTAGTAATATAACAAATAAAAACACTTAAATCAATCAATACAGCACTGCTGCCAGGGTGTGGTATTTCCCGGGGACAGTTGTTGAAAAGTTTCATCATTTAATGATAAACTTAAATTTGTATGAAAATATTAAAATCTGCCGGAGGTAATTTGGTGGAATATTTCAAGCTTAGCATAAAAGAAGCTCATGCGTTGCTGCAAAATAAAGATATAACAGTCAAAGAACTAACTGAAAGCGTGTTTCAGCGCATTGAGGCGGTAGAAAGAACTGTAAACGCCTTTGTTACCGTAACCACAGATAAAGCATTTGAGATGGTTGAAAAACTCCCGCCATCCCAAAGCTCAAACCTTTTTGGAATACCCATGGCAATAAAAGACAACATGTGCACAAGGGGCATTAAGACCACCTGTTCTTCTAAAATTCTTGCTAACTTCATTCCTCCGTATGAAAGCACTGTGACAGATAAACTGCTGAAATCAGGTTATATACTGACAGGTAAGGCCAACATGGATGAGTTTGCAATGGGATCATCAACGGAAAACTCAGGGTTTTTCACAACCAAAAATCCATGGGATACTGAAAGGGCGCCGGGGGGCAGCAGCGGCGGCTCTGCGGCGGCAGTGTGCGCTGATGAATGTATTGCAGCTCTTGGCTCTGATACCGGAGGCTCCATTCGTCAGCCGGCATCTTTCTGCGGTGTTGTAGGACTTAAACCCACTTATGGCAGAGTATCAAGATTTGGACTTGTAGCGTTTGCCTCCTCGCTTGACCAAATCGGCCCCATCACTAAAACAGTTGAGGACTCTGCTATTTTACTTAATGCGATATCCGGTCATGATCCGCTTGACAGCACATCGGCTACAGTTAGCGTACCGGATTTTACCGCCAGCATCGGCAGGGATATTAAGGGGTTGAGGGTTGGCATCCCGTCTGAGTACTTTATTGATGGGATGGAAAGAGAGGTGGAGCAATCGGTGAAGGCTGCAATTTCCCACCTCGAAACCCTTGGAGCTCAAATTGTGGATATCTCCCTTCCTCACACCGGATACGCCGTAGCCGCTTACTACATACTGGCAACATCTGAGGCAAGCTCAAACCTCGCCAGGTTTGACGGCATAAAGTACGGTCTAAGGGTAAACGCTGATGATTTAATTGATACATACATGAAAAGCCGTGCCGCAGGCTTTGGCACTGAGGTTAAAAGACGAATAATGCTCGGCACATATGCCCTTTCCTCTGGCTACTACGACGCTTATTATAAAAAAGCCCAACAGGTAAGAACCCTGATAAAACAAGATTTTGACCGTGCGTTTGAAAAGGTTGATATAATTGCCACTCCAACCGCTCCCACAACGGCATTTAAAATCGGTGAAAAAGTTAACGACCCGCTACAGATGTACCTTAGCGATATCTTTACAATATCGGTAAACCTGGCAGGAGTGCCTGCCATATCGCTGCCCTGCGGATTTGATCAAAAGGGTCTTCCCATAGGGCTTCAGCTAATTGGAGAGGCATTTGATGAGGAAACTATTCTAAAAGCCGCTTATGCCTATGAGGCCTCAACCCCACATCATACAAGGAGGCCAACGCTATGAAAAAATATGAGGCCGTTATAGGGCTTGAAATACATGCCCAGATGCTTACTAAAACTAAGATGTTCTGCGGCTGCAGCACGAAATTTGGCTCAGAGCCTAATTCTCAAACCTGTCCGGTGTGTATCGGAATGCCAGGAGTGCTGCCGGTTATAAATCAAAAAGCTGTTGAATTTACTGTTAGGGCGGGGCTGGCTCTTGGCTGTAAAATTTCATCATACAACCGGTTTGCAAGAAAAAATTATTTTTATCCTGATCTCCCCAAAGGTTACCAGATAAGCCAGTACGAACTGCCCATCTGCTTGGGTGGAGCGGTTGTGCTTAATATGGAAAACGGACAGAGGACAATTGAACTGACAAGAATCCACATGGAGGAAGACGCTGGGAAAAACATCCACGAGGGAACAGGGGATTACAGTAACGTTGATTTAAACAGAGCCGGGGTGCCGCTTATGGAAATTGTAACGGAGCCTCAGATTCGCTCTCCAAAAGAGTCCTCTGCGTTTATGAAAAAACTCCGCTCTGTTTTGCGCTATCTTGATGTGTGTGATGGTAACATGGAGGAGGGTTCACTGCGCTGCGATGCTAACGTCTCTTTGCGGCCTGTCGGTTCCTCAGAACTCGGCGTTAAAGCGGAAATCAAAAACATCAACTCCTTCAGATTTGTTGAAAAAGCCATTGAATACGAAATATGGCGTCAGGAGGAGGTACTGAAAGATGGAGGACGTGTCATTCAGGAGACCCGTCTTTATAATACATCAACCGGCACTACGGAATCTATGCGCTCAAAAGAAGAGGCTCACGACTACAGATATTTTCCGGAACCTGACCTTGTGCCAATTGTCGTTTCCGACGCCATGCTTAAAGAGATAAAAGCTACGATAGTTGAGCTTCCTGATGAGAAAGTGACACGTTATGTTAACAGCTTTGGATTACCCCTCTATGATGCTGAGCTGCTGTCACAGGATAAGGACACTGCCCATTGGTTTGAAGAGGCGGTAAATAAAGGAGGTAACCCAAAGGCTGTAAGTAACTGGATAATGGGTGAGCTGATGAGGCTGCTTAATGAAACCGCTACCCGGATTGAATACTGTAAGCTAACTCCAGAGCACCTCATAGGCCTTATTAAACTTGTGGATAGCGGCGCTATAAACGTAAAAATAGGGAAAACCGTATTTGAGGAGATGTTTAAAAGCGGAGAGCAAGCCGAAAAAATTGTAAAATCAAAAGGACTGCTTCAGATAAGTAACGAGGGAGAGCTTGATAGTGTAATAGATGCTATTTTAAACCGGTACAGTGCCGAGGTGGAGAGATTTAAGGCTGGCGAGGTTAAACTAACCGGGTTTTTTGTCGGCGAGGTTATGAAACAAACAAAGGGTAAGGCTAACCCCAAACTTGTCAATGAAATCCTGAAAAAGAAACTTGGTTAATATGAATGATGTTGGAAATGATCTGCTTGAGGTTGTAACCCCTGATGGAGATATAATAGGAAGCGCACTCAGAAAAGATGTTCACGGCAATAACAAACTATTACACAGGGTAGTGCATGTGTTTGTTTTTAACAACAGAGGCGAACTTCTCCTTCAGCAGCGATCACTCAACAAAGACGTTGCACCTGGCAAATGGGACACCTCAGTGGGCGGACACGTTGACTTTGGTGAAAGCATAGAGGTTGCCATGCAAAGGGAAATGGAGGAAGAACTTGGCATAGCCTCAGATAAAAATGTCCCGGTTTTCCTCTATAAATACATTCACTCTAACGACTATGAATCGGAACTCGTGTATTCGTACTCGTTTACCCATGACGGACAGATCGTATTTAACAAAGATGAAATAGAATCAGTAAAATACTATCCTATAAGAGAGATTGAAGAGAAACTCGGAACTGGCCTGTTTAGTGATAACTTTGAACACGAGTTTCATAATTATTTACGATTAGTTGGTTTTAGTTAACTCTATGTTTTTTAGTGCCTCTGTATAAGAAGGGTTTATTTTTAAGGCCTTTAAGTAAAATTCCCTGGCCATCGCTTTATCCCCTTTAAGCAAGTGCATATTGCCTATTGTTGTTAATATTACAAAGCTGTCCGGATTCATTGCTATAGCAGCATTAAGAGTACTGTCTGCCTCGTCAAACATCTTTAGCCCCATGTAGGCATTAGCGAGATTTTTAAATCCAGTTATATAATCTTTTTTTATTGATAGCGCCCTCTTAAACTCCTTGACAGCATCTGTCATCCTGCCTGTGTTAGCGTATAAAACGCCGAGATTATTATAGCCATCGTACAGGTTAGGGTTAAGCTTAAGTGCAGTTAAAATTTCTGAGTCAGCCAAAGCAAAATTACCTGTCTGAGTGTATAGGTTGCCCAGATTGTTGTGCATTTCAGCATTATTCAAATTTAATTTCAAAGAGTTTTCATACATTTCTATAGCTCCCGTCACATCTCCCGTCATATTAAGGGCATCTCCAAGTAAATTGTAAATGTCAGGAGTTTGAATTCCTAATTTCAGAGATAATTTCAGTTCCTTCGCAGCCTCAACCCACATTTTCTTATAAACAAGTATCTTACCTTTACTATAATGGGGAAAAGGCAAGGTGGAGTTAATTTCAATAGACTTTTCAAATTCTTCAAGCGCTTTATCATACTGTTCAGCTTGCGCATACACACAGCCTATATAATAAGGAATTTCAGGAAAACCCGGTTCCATTTGAGACACTAAATTCAACTCTCTAAGGGCTTCTTTAAAATGTTTCGCTCTGCCGTAGGCATTCCCCAGCATAATGCGGGCAATCGGATGTAACGGCTCCTTTTTAACGTTGTCCTCCCAAAGACTAACCTCATTGCGCCAGTTCATGTTCAGATAAAAGGTACATACAGCACTGATTGCTATTATTGCAGGTATAATATATTTAAAAATCAGTTTAATCACAGTTATATTCCTAATAAATTTTAATGTTATAAACAGTAATGTTATAAAAACCCCTGGGGAGGCCAAATAAACCCTGTATTCAAAAATAGTCCAGCCATATTTATTAATGAGGCTTGACTGGGGTAAAATTCCTATAAAAAACCAAAATATCCCAAAAGATGTGAGTTTTTTCATAACATCTTTTTGCTTATTTCCCTGAAAAAACATTATGGCTCCAAAAAGAAATATTGTTAAAATAAACAAAAGTGAAAGAATTACCTTTAAATCAAAAAAACTTCTCGAAACAGGATAATAATGGATTAATGTCAGGTTAAGAGGCAGTACAAGCATTCTTAAATAGGTAACGATAACTCTGAATTCTGTAAGAATATACTCCATCCTGGTATTGGCTATCAGAGGGCTTTTTACGTCATACACTATAACGACATCCGGCATATTCCCTGCCGGTATAGACGTGGTTTGCATCTGGCTGTCAAATGATACACTGGATACGCCTAACGCATTAAAAATAACGGCTGGTATAATCAAACAAAAAGGCAAAACGTACGCTATCCTTGATTTAATTTTACCACTAAAAAATGTAAATTCAACAAGAGTTATTAAAAATGGTAGTACAACAGCTAGTTCTTTAACTTTTACAGACAAAACAGCAATTATCATTGCTAACATGTAAAGTCCAACAGATTTATTTTTAGAATATTCAATTATAGTATTGCCACCGTCCATGGGAAAACACCTTCGTCTCCAAAGCACGTATATGTTTAAGGCACTTAAAACAAAAAAAGTGAGAAGTGCAGTACTTCTTTGCGAAAGAAATGTAACCGCCTGAATCTGTATGGGGTGCAGGAGAAAAGCAAGAGAGATAATAAATGAGTACTTTTTAGCAGCATTATTTGTTATTGAAGAGATTTGTATTTTAAACAGTTGCATAATAAGCAAATAGATTAATATTCCATTAAAAGCATGGATGATAATATTTACAAAGTGGTAACCCGGCAGCCAAAGGCCATGGATAATGTGGTTAATGGTAAAAGTGGATTCTGTAATATACCTGCTTTCTTTAAAACTTCTTATTGTAAAAAAATTTACGATACTTGCATCATCAAAAACAAAAGGTGAATTGAAAATATTCAAATAGGGAATAAAAGCTGAGGCCAAAATGATAAACAAAATTACTGAGTTTTTTCTATACATTAACTTAGGGCCTCCGATAGTTTTGCTGCCGTTCTATGGTTAACAATGCGCCTCTTGCTTCAGCGTCATCTGGGACTGCACTTAAAATATACCGATATTGACCTGCTGCATCGCTTAGCAATCCCTGTTTTAGATAAATCACTGCAAGATTGCGGCGGGCATTTATATTGTCTTTATTATAACTGATTGCTTTTTGATAATTAGCAGAGGCCTCATTAAAAGCCCCTCTTTCCTCGTATATTGTGCCCATTATGTTATATGTTTCCGAAAAGGATGGATCAATCTTCATAGCCTTTTTCAGATTATCCTCTGCTAAAGCACTAAGTCCCTGCTCTGCATACAGTGCTGCAAGGTTAACGTATGGCTCAACTATATTTGGATTAGTAACGGTTACTCTCTTAAATTCCTCTGTTGCTTTTTCCCTTTGCCCCATTTTTGCGTAAAGAGTTCCGAGATTGATATGTGCTCCGGGATTAGAGCGGTTGATTACTAAAGCCGCCTTAAACTCCGCCAAAGCCTGTTCATTCATCCCTCTGTTCATGTACATCATGCCCAGGTTAACTACAGGGGAGGCATAAGAGCTGTCAAGACTCATTGCGTATTTAAATTTCTCCAAAGCCTCATTAAAGAGCCCCTTACGCTCATACACTAACCCAAGGTCATTATAGGCTTCAGCTGTATTTGGAGTCAAGGCTATAGCCTGTTTAAATTGAGCAATAGCATCATCATATCTTTTAGCAGCAAAGTAACAGCTTCCAAGATTTATGTGGGGGACAGGGTGCAGCGGCTCCACTTTGACATTTCTTTCCCATAATGATATCTCAGTTGCCCAGATTTTGTTGTTGTTATAAGTCAAAATTGTAAGTAAAATAGAAAGCGACAGCATCAACATATAGACAATCCTATAATGATTCTTTAAAAGACCAAAAACTGTCACAATAACAGATATATAAATACCTATGGAGGCTAAATATGCCCTGTACTCAAAAATCATCCACCCCTGAATTGGCACTATGCTTGACTGCGGAGATATAGCCACAAAAAACCAAATCAAACCAAATCCGAATAATTTGCTTCTCTTCTTGCCTATAAAGAGTAAATATGTCCCAAATGCAAATAACATAAGCAACAAAATAAAAGCCAAAACCACCTTTAGTTCAAAAAAAGTTCTTGATACTGTAAAATAATGAATAAGTGTGAGGTTGTGGGGATAAAAAAACATTCGCAGGTATGTAGTTATCACTTTGAACTGAGTAAAGAGATACTCCCAACGGTTACTTGCAATAAGTGGAGATTTGGCAGCAGCTCCTGTTGCAGAATGTTGCACATAGATTTTACTTTGCGGTTCACTGAAAATAACATCAACTCCAACTGCGTTTATCTGAATAATGGTTAGTGGTATCAGCAAAAAAAAAGGAATTACATAAGTCAGCCTCTTTTTGATACTGCCGTCAAAAAAAACAAACTCAAAGATTGTAAGCATAACAGGTAAAGTAATTGTAATTTCTTTAGTTTTTGACGCCATAAGAGTAAATAACAATGACAATAAATAAAATTTTTTTGTTCCTAAAGCAGTACTTTGTGCGATTCGGAATTTTATATAGAAAATAAGTGTTAGCAGATAAAACATAGCCGCCATTGAAGCTGCCCTTTGCACAACATAAGTCACGGCAAACAATTCCATGGGATGAGCTACAAAAATTAAGGCGGCAAAAAATGCCAGCGTTTCATAATGATAATAACTATTGTTTTTTTCATTTGCTTCAATCTTGCTAATAAGCGAAATAACGTAATATATTAAAAGCCCGTTTATTACATGGATAATAATATTAAAAACATGATACCCTTTAACGCCGAGATAATTAAGTTTGTAATTGAATAAGAAAGAGAGATTCACTAAAAATCTGGGATCAAGCAGAGTTGGCAGCGAGGTCACTTTTCTGATAGCATCGTCGTCAAAAATAAAAGGGCAGTTCAACGTATTAGAATATCCTAAGATTGTAAAAAAAATTATAAATGCAGGATATGCTGCTCTAAAAATAATCTCCTTTTCAAATAGGGGGCGAAAGGATTTCAGCACAGTGTTAAGTGGTAATAAAGTAGTGTAGGCAGGCCTTTTCAGGCCTGCTCTACTTTTCTATACTTAGAACGTTTCCGCAGGATACATGGAATTAATAGTATCCATACACATATAACCTACAAGGTTTCTCTTAGGGGATGTTGTTCCCTGGAAACATGCCAACGTAAGAGTTTGGCAAGTTAGAGGAACAGTGGGCTGACCACCGTTAACATCTATATAGGTGTTGCCGCTTAAACGGGCCTGTTGACCATATGTATAACGTGGAAGCTGTGAAAGGCCGGATTTAAGCCCGGCTTGATAAATACCCAAATTTCTGTTACCTGCCTCATAAGCCAAAGAAGACGTCGGGACTCCATACCATACTCCTGTCGTAGATGCTTGTGTATTTGCACCGGCAAAAGTAATTAGTGCACCGAAGGCATTAGAGCCAGAGGAGACTGAGCTGGATAAATCTGTAATTGCTGAACCTGCGATTGCGCTAGTTCCGGAGAAAGTAAGCATAGTGGTTGACCTTGCATACAAAGTTGACCCGGAGAGATTCACACTTGTCCATGATGGTATAACTGTAGAGGCAGTTCCAGAAGCCAGCACTGTTACGTATATTGTTGCATTATCTGAAGACATATTAGAGGCAACACAATAAACAACATTGTTTGTGTGAGTATGCAAAAACGGCATAATGTATGAAACATTATCCGCAGCCATAACACCTTTACTGCCTTCATTAGCAGCCACTGCGGTTATTACCAACAGGAGTGCCAGAAAATATATAAATCTTTTCTTCATTATAGTTTCCTCCTTCACCTTAGTAACTATAAGGTTTAATATTTGTATTAATACTGTCCATACAAGTGTAACCAACTAAGTTACGTTTAGGTGATGTGGTCCCCTGGTAGCAAGCCAAACCGATAGTCAGACAGGAGATTGGAACGGTCGGATGGCCGTTGCTCAATGACATGTTTGTGTTAGTTTGCGGTCCGAATATCGTACTTAGGGCTGATGTCACAATCGCTGTTGTAACTCCATTATAAGACCCCAAAAAGGTAATATTAGCGCCATATATGGTACCAGAGTCTGTCCCTGTGTATGCAGTAAAGTCTGCTACGGCAGAGCCTAAGGTCGCTGTTGCACCAGTAAAAGTAATCATATCCGTTGTTCGTGCAAAGATTTTCATACCACCTAACATCGCGATTTCCTGGCTAGTGTCAGTGCTTGATATCGAGTTAGACATTATAGAAACTCCCACAGTTACATTATCTGCAGACATGTTTGTAGCAAAACAATAAACTACACTATTTGTATGAATGCCCAGAAACGGTAACGTATATGTCACGTTGTCTCCAGCACTCACTGTAGGTATGCTTATCTTTAGAGCAATTACAGCCAAAGCAAGAGCCAGTGTAAATACCAATCTCTTTTTCATTATATCCTCCTTATTCGTTGACTAATATAAGTAACCAACTCACTACCGTTCAGAAAGAACAGTACCATCTCAGACACACCTTCACACCCTGCCATCATCTTAGTATCCAGCTCTTTCCAAAACTAATATGACAACGGCGGATACATAGAGTTAAGAGTATCCATGCACATATAGCCCACAAGATTTCTCTTAGGAGTCGTCGACCCCTGGAAACAAGACATAGTAAGAGTTTGGCATGTAAGAGGAACAGTAGTCTGACCATTATATACGTCGTAATATGTACCGTTTATCAAACGATTTGATCTGCCAAACGTATATTTCGGTGAATAGCCTGAATTACTCATATAGCAATCATTTAGTCCAATGTGGGTACAAGCAGACATCGGCCCATTCATATACCATACCGCACCTGTGGTTGTGGCACTGTTAGCGCCAGCAAAATTAACAATTGCAGCATAAGCGTTGGCACCAGATGCAACGTCTGAGGATATATCGGCTGCTGCTGATGTGCCGGCAATTACAGATGTGCCTGAGAAAGTGAGCATCGTTGTCTTTCGTGCATTCACAGTTGTCACTGTTACAGGCCTCCATGCAGGAGTAAAGCCTGTTGGATTTGACATTACCGTTACGCTAATCGTCGCATTGTCCGACGACATATTAGATGCTACACAATAAATAACATTGCCGGTGTTAGTATGCAAAAAAGGCATTATATACGAAACATTGTCCGATGCAATTACATTTTTACCAGTTTGGTTAACAGCCACCCCTGTCAGTAAGAGCACGAGTGCCAGAAAATATATAAATCTTCTTTTCATTATAGTTTCCTCCTCCACCCTAGTAACTAATAGGTTTGATAAATGTATTAATACTGTCCATACAAGTGTAACCGACTAAGTTACGTTTAGGTGATGTGGTACCCTGATAGCAGGCCATTCCGATAGTCAAACAATTGGCTGGGACTGTTGGCAGGCCTTGCGAGGTAGTCATATTCGTACTAACCTGTGGTCCGAACACAGTGTTTGGACCGGAAGTCAAAAGAGTTGTGGTAACACCCTGATATGATCCAATAAAGGTGACATTAACACCATAAATAGTGGCACTGTTTGTACCAACTTGCTGAGACAGATCGGCGACAGCTGAGCCTAATGTTGCCGTTGCGCCAGTAAAGGTAATCATATTTGTTTGCTTTGAGTAAATAATCATACCGCCAAGCATTGCGATATTCTGGCTTGGTGGAGCAGTGGAAACAGAATTAGACATCACAGAGACTCCCACCGACACATTGTCCGTGGACATATTTGCAGCCCAGCAATAAACTACACTATTGGTATGGATGCCCATAAAAGGCAAAGTATATGTCACATTGTCCATAGCGTTGACAGCAACAACACCAACCCTTAGTGCAAATGCAGTCAAAACAAGAGCCAGTAAAAGTATAAATACCAATCTCTTTTTCATTACATCCTCCTTACTGTTTTTTTCTATATGAGTGAATATAAAATCCCTGCATAGCAGTTTGCAACAAACAGTTTGTCCTTTCCTCCATACCCCCTTTCAGTCATAATATTTACAAATACACACATTCTACCTTCAAAAACTCACAAACTACTAATAGGCATAATAACACTTGTTGCTTCCAATGTCAACAGACTTAAAATTTTTGCCCAAAACTCTATAATACTATATCGTTTTAACGCAAACAATCTACCTTGCTAACACCGGCCCCACACATCCTGTATGATAAATCTTTAGCATCCTGCGTCCGGCTCTCTGTCCCGTAGTTCCAATCCACCTCCTTTGCGGACTCCTGCCCGACCCGTTGTTTTTAATCATCTTATCGGTATATAAATTCAAAAACTTAAGTATATTTTAATTAATTTAGTGGAACCACCCTAAACCCTCCCTTAATTCTTTAGTAACCGATGTAGCATCCTCGGTATTATGAATTATTTTAGGTGTTATAAGGATTATCAATTCAGTTTTTATCTCGCTTGCAGAATCTGCCTTAAATAAATATCCCAGTATAGGAATATCCCCTAAAAACGGTATTTTACTAACAGAGTGTGACCTCGACTTCGATCTCATACCGCCAAGCACTACTGTATTTCCGTCAGAAACCACTACTTTTGTATGTATTGACCGTTTAAGAATCAAAGGGGAGTCTATGCTTGACGTTGTGTTAGTGTCAGCCTCGCTTACCTCCTGATTGACATCAACTGTGACAAGGCCCTCGGAATTTATAGTCGGTTTTAAAGTCAGGATTACACCGGTAGTCCGGTACTGGACATTCCTTAACACGCTGGGAGTCGTTGATGAGGTCGAGGTCAGGTCTGTGCCGGATACCTCGCTTGTTATAACAGGGACCTCATTTCCTACCTGAATTGTCGCCTCCTCATTGTCAAGTACCATAAGGTGCGGCTTAGAGAGGATTTCAACCTTTTTGTCTTTTGCCAACATACTTATAAGCGCTTGAAGGTTGCCAGTGTCTGAAGTGAAAGAATAAGACAAGCCTGTACCGCTGCTTACTCCAAGGTTGCCGAGGGTGCCCAATGTATAAGGTCCAATATATTTACTTCCAAGCACATTACCAAGCATCCTGCCGGCAAGGTACCACTCAAAGCCCATATTGTTTGAATCGTCAAGAGTCAGCTCGGCAACCGTTGCCTCTATTGATACCTGTCGCGGCGGTGTGTCAAGCTCTTTAAGGAGACCCAGCAATGTCCGGTACAAAGATGGAGATGCCATCATAAGCACTGCGTTTCTTTTATCGTCAGCAGTTATCTTAAGGCCGGGAACCTCTGGTGTCACAGCTCCCGGGGCTGTAGGTAAAAGCCCTGTTGAAGCCGTAGCCGCAGTTTTGGGTAGCGCCGCAGGCACTGCAAATTCACCGTCAGTTTGAGATTTTCCGGCAGCTGGCTTTGACGATGACGAGGGCAGCCCTCCTGTGGCTGTTTTGCCTTTTGGCTGTGTAGCGCCGGTTTTTAAACCATAAAGCTTCTGTATAGAGTCAACCAGTTCGGATGCCATTGAAAACCGTGGGGTATAAACGTAAATTTTTTCTTCTGCACCTGCCGATTCAGAGGTATCAAGGCGATTTTTCCACTTTATCACCAACTCCATTGAGGTATCATCAGGACTTATGGCCAGTACGCTATTTAAAAACTTAATAGGAATAAACGTAACGCCCGGCATCTTAGGGTCCAATGATACTGTGACTCCGGTACCTGCCAGAATTGACGCCATCTGGGTTACGAACTCCTCTGGTTTCCAATAAACAAGTTTCAAGAGCATGATTTTTTTCTTATTCAAGTACGGTACGTCCAAAACCTCTATGAAGTTTAATATGTCCTTCATTGAGGCAGCCGTTCCAATGAGAATAACTGAATTGTCCTTGTGATAGTTCTTAACAATTGCGCTTGTTTTATAGAGCTCACCTATAAGGGGCACAATATCTGCAGAGTTTACGTAGCTAAGTGGAACCACTTGTACAATTCGTGCGGAACTTGCAACAAGGCCACGCCCTAACTTCACATCTGTGGGCTCTCCAACGGCGGCAGGTTTTAAAATATACAGGCTTGGGCCACGGGCTCCCACCAGAAGGCCGTTTTGCCTAAGTTGCTCCACAACAATCTCAAGCACTGTCTCAGGCGGAAGCTCCTTTGTCATTCTTATAGTAACAGGGGTTTTCAGCGCTTTTACTGCCTCATCAATGAAAAAAGTCACCTTTAAGGCGTCTCCCACAGCATATACTATAAAATCGCTTAACGGCATTCCATCCACATTTATCATCACAGGTTTTGTTTCAGTCACAAGCTTCTTATAATCTATAGGTTCAAGCGCAGCTGCCAGTTTTTCGGATGAGGTTTTCTCGTAAGCCGGATATGGAATCTCCTCATCCTTTCCCTCTTTTTTCTTTTCGTCAAAATTCAGCAAAGAGCCAGTGCCTGGAGAACGCCGCGATATGTTGTCTGCCGTTGTATTGTCTTTACCTGAAACACCATAGTATGAGTCGTTTTCAGTCTTTGTAGCTTTATAAAACATCGAGCAGGACAAAAACATAAATAATACAGGCACTATAATTAAAAAATATTTTAATTTCATTTCTTTTCCACCGTCAAAATCTTCAATTTCTTCTCCTCCGTCCCATTTTTCAACACCACTGATATGTTATCCACACTGGCTACCACAGTTCCGTCATCAAGAGTATCACCCTGTTTTATAATATAAGTTCCTCCAAGATTATCCACTAAAAACACTTGAATGAGCTTTGCCCGGATTATCCCCACAAGTGTGTAAGTCTTTGTTGGTTTTGGCGGGGCCTCAGCCTCATATTTGCCATCCTGAGAGAAGATATTTCTGTCATTGATCCCCGCATATTGTTTATCAATCCCGTTTGAAACTAACTTAAGAAGTGTTTTTTTGTCAATATATTTGTTTTTTTCACCATGTTCTGTGGTTGTTAAACTGATATCCGGCTTTTTAACCACCAACACTGGTATCAGACTGAGCATTACCAACAATATAACGACATCCTTTCTGTGCTTTTTAAGTTCGGGAAGCCAACGTTTGGCTATACCCGTACCCCCTCTGAAATGTTTCGTTACACCCTTAATATATTCTTTTATCATCAACATTTGTCAAGTTATAATTTTCTGATGTACGCAGAGGCAACAATTTTAGCTGCATAATCTGTGTCACCGGATTGATTTAGCTCTATGTTTTTTATTCTGACAAGAGGTTTGTGATTTTGGACTTCTCTCAAAAATTCTATAATTTTTTTTGGTTTACCCTTAAGTTTAATTATGACTGTAACCTCTGTAATAACTGAACCCTCTGAGCCCTCAACCATCTGAAAGTTTGACACGTTTAATTGCCTGCCTTCAGCAGTTGTAGTCAAAAACTTGACAATGTCGGTCTGAACTGAGGTTTTATTGCTCTCCTTTGGAAAAACAAGCTGGGATAGCTCCTGATTGACCTCAGGGTAGTCGTTCATATCTATTGACATGTAGCGTTTCAGGAGCTCCATTTTAGAGGCGTAAGTGACCTTATAGTCCTCAATTACAGACTTCTTTTTTTCTACCTCAGTTGTCAGAGGCACTATGCCAAAACGAGCTATTGTGAGAAGTGCTACCAGAAGAAATCCGATCTTTCGGATCCTGTCCTTGCTTATACCAGCTCCGGTTTGTTTTATGTTCTGAGACATTTCCGCTAAAACTCCTTACCGGATTTAAACTGCACCTGAGGAGACGACGGCGTCCTTAGTGAGTTGTTAACCTTGTTATCGGACTTAATCGCAGGCTGAGGCGTTGAGGGCGCTTTTAGTGAGTTAAGATTGTTATCAGATTTAATTACAGGCTGAGGTGATGAGGGCGCTTTCAATGAGTTAAGATTGCTGTCTCCGGCTTTTAAAGAAGGCAAAGAGGCTGTGACAATGTTTTTTTGTATCATAAGAGCCTGTTCAAGTTTGTCTTTATCTGCAAAAGTTATGCTCAGATTTATCTTGTATGTGTTTTTGGCATCCTTTTGAGGTTCACCCACTAACTGAACAAATTCCACAGCAGGGTTAGTGCTAAGGCTTTTTATGGCAGAGGCTGGGTCAGCTGTAAGCATCATGGCATTTACGTTTCTGTTGGTTATCTGAATCTGCTGATACCGGTCACCCTGCGGTGAAGCAAGTGCAAGCGCATCCAGAACTTCAAGAGGCGGCAGGGTCTCCTTCACTTTAGTGGCAAGGGCTGTCAGCACTTTTGATGTAATGTCCTTAGATTGTACCTCAGCTAAGAGCAAGACTTTTTTATTTGTATCTGAAATCTTACTCTGCAGCTCTGTGGCAGTGTTATCCAGCCTGTGTAGCGATATGTATGTTGAAATCATGTAACAGACAAAGGAATAAGCAGAAACTCTCATAACAAACTCTATGTCAATGCCTGCATACCACGGTTTCGATAAAAATGGACTGAGATTAAAGGCGGCTAAATTATCAAGGACTGCCGGATAGTCCTTTGGCTCAGTTTCCAAAACTGGGATTGAAAGCGAAAACCCTTTGCTAATACCCGCTGCCTCTCCTACAACAAAAAACCTGATGAGCTTAATTTTCTCTCTTACCGCTCCAAGGCCTCTGATGAATGTTTCCATGTCCTTTTGGTTGACAGCTCTTACAAACACTCGTGTGCCGATAAAACCCTCCGGCCCGTGAGCTATCAGAAAGGTTTTTCCTTGATTTTGCAGCACAGAGATCTCGTAGTCAGGGGATTTAAACAAAACATCCTCAGGGACTGTGTAGTTATAGGGAAATTCATCGGTTATACGGCCTGAAATCCCGCTTTCCCACGCCCATATATCAACCAGGACGTAGTTTTCGTGTTTTTCAAATACATGAAAATAAAATGCCGGGGATGTAATCATTGGAAAGAGCTCATCCAGTTCATTTGAAATCATTCCCATCAGGTTTTTATCTCCTGTGGGCGGATATTTGCTCCTTAAGTAAAAGGAGAGCTCCTTACCGATTATGAGAACGTTTTTGCCAAAAATCCTGTTTATAAAGGAAACTCTGCCATTGAGGACTCTGTCAACCTTGTCTTTTCCAATTTTAAAGTAATCAAATCCTTTTTCATATATATAGCAGGCTGTTATGGCTGCCTTACTTTCTGCCGTATTACGTTTAAAAGTCTTTTTAAGATAGGTTTTAATACCGTCAACTATTTTATTAGCAGATTTCAAGACCGGCTCATCCCTCTTTCCAATAGTAAACCGAATGTGGTGAAAACCCTGTCGTGTCTCTTATACTGATTCCGGACTTTATATGGTACAGGCTTTCGCCTGATCTGACGGCAAGCGTTATTTCAAAAAACTCGGTTGGACGCGCCTGAGTGCCTGAAAAGGATAACGTATCAACCCCTATCTGGTTTAGAGCCTCCATGGCTCCTGTTGTGGTGTTAGTTTTCATATGCTGTCTCAGAGGCTCGATAACATCAGAACTTAAGCCGTAATGAGCGACAATTAACTCCGGCTTTGCAGTGTTGACGTTAAACCCCTCGTTTCTTAACATAGTGATAAAGGGTTTAAGTTTATTAAAGAGCTGAATGTCCATACCCTTAACAAGGAGAATTTCCTCAAGGTACTGAAGGTGAAAATTTCTGGGTTGATAAGGTGCGCCTATCATCCTGTAGTAGTCTGACTCAGCGCCATTTGTACGCACAAGGTCATCAGGATCAATCCAGTCATTTATGCAATCAACTATTTCGTCTGCATTTTTTCCCGGTGCAATAGTGTTTATAAGCTTTTTGAGATCAGAGGCGGAGTTATCTGTGAGGGTGTTACCGTTAGCTGCCAGAGAAACCATACCGTTAGCGTCCTGTAAGCGCAGGATAATGTTTTCGTTAACCCACAAGGGACTACCATTAGCTATTATCTGAGATGCTCCAAGGAGTGAATCATCCGTAAAGGCAACTCCGTCCTGGGTTAGTTTTCCGGTTAGGATAGCAAACATCGAAGTATCGAAGGAGGATTCGGCTAAAATCATCGCCTCGGACTTATCCTTAAGCGCTCCTGCAGTTTTTATATGCTCTTTGATAATCCAGTTGAACCCCAACCCTACCGTTATTATTATTGACGCTATCATTATCGTCAACAAAACAGCTGAGCCACTTTCGTTCCGTAATAATGCTAAATTTATTCCGTGCACGTCCTTCAAACCACACATATTATACTATATTATGTTAGGGTCTGAGTGAAAAGTTCCATTTACCCTTATATTAAAAAAAATATTTTGATTTTTATTATGTTTTCTGTAATTTATCCTGACAGCAGAGGGCAAAGCTGTCATGCCGGGTTTCATCTCGTATTTCTGTACCCAGCTCCAGAGCTTTGTTGACGGATCCATTGCGTAACACTCCATCGTAACATCTGTGACATCTTCAACAATTGTAAAGGAGTTTCCGTTTTTATACGCTCCGCTTATAAATTCCTGGTTTATATCCTCTATGTTTTTTGTATAAACCGGCAGCTCATAGTACATGAGATTGAGGGCATCTTTTGTGGAGTTTTTCTCTGTCACTATCCAGACGACAACGGGCAGCTCTCCTGCCATCGGGGTGTTACTTACATAGCTTAACAGATCCGGCCTGCACACAATGTAAGGACGCCATGTGTTCCAGCTAAGTCTTTTCTCGTCACTCACATAGTAATAGACCACACCGCTTACACTTTTATGCAACCAGTAGCTTCTGGCTATTTTCCAGAAGTTAACACCCTCCTCCATTACAGCCTTATACTGCTTAAACCCCTGATTAAGTGCTGCCATTGCAAGCATCATCATGGCAGAAAATATTGCCACAGCCACCACAGCCTCAATTAAGGTGTAACCTTTGGAACCTTTAATCCACGTTCGGGTATTTTTTTTAATATCTGAGCACATTTAGTGTATATTCCCTGCCCAATCGGTTGTAAGTCACGCCAAACTCTATCCTGTACAGGGTTAGTGAGTAGTCTTTAATCGGATTAATTATCAAAGAAGGTTTCCCTTGCCTTATAGGGGTTGCTCTCCACGTAAGTATAACGTCATCACCCATATCAACGCTGGTTTTAGTCTCTGCTAAGTCGGCGTTTTTAAGAAAATCTATGATCTCAGGCATTTTTGCCGAGATCATATTTGAATCCTGCGCCCGGGAGAGGCTTTCGTAGCCAATTCTGAAAAGGTACATGCTGGCCGCTATGGAGGCTGTAAGGATAAGGCCGGAAATCAGAATCTCTATTACAAGAAACCCATTGTTTTGTAATTGTTTTTTTAGCGGCGTTAACTGCTTAAGCATTTAAAAGATTATACACCCCATAGTTTTTTATTTCAAGAACGCTTATCGGAGGGGACGAAAATTAATATCACACATGTATTTCTACCAAAATATTGTCATAGCTTACAGTCGGAGTTGTTTTTTCTCTGCCGTTTTTTGTCTTTTTTAGTTCAATTAGTCCCATCTCAGCAAGAAATTGAACATCATCAAAAGTATTCTTAATATCTCTGTCAAGAATCTTAGCAAGTTCGTAAATAGATTGAGGATTATACTTCTTAATTCCCTTAAGTATTTTCATACGTCCATCTGTGAGAGTTTTTCTTAGTGTGTCTATATCGTCAAAGGATATTTCCTCGTGTTTTTTTATTTTTTCGTTTTGTTCAATCTTTCTTACAACCTCTTTGACCTCATTAAAAATATCCTCGTCGGATTTAATTACTATCTTTATGTTTCTTACTTTCATGATTTGTCCTCTTTAGAGTTTTTAATATCAGTTTCAAAATCTGCCCAAAGCTTGTCTAAAGTCTGAAATTTGTACGGATACTCTATTTCCTTAAAATGTCTGTGATCACCTTTGCCCTCAGAATTATCATATCCGACAATCCGTTCACCTCTAACTATATAAACCAGAGAATATTTATAGCCAAATGGTTTGTCTTTTGTCCTGGGAACTCTCCATATTTTTATTTCCTTAATAGCATCATCTTTGTAATATTTCTTTTCATGATAAATAAGCTCTGCTATCATATATTAGTATTATCATACCATATATTAAACTTAAAATCAACACATCGGATTGTCTCTGTCATGTAGGGGCGCACCACTGTGTGCGCCCCTAATAATGTGTCTTTCTTCATGAAAATGTGGTTTTACTGGCATTCACAAGGTGGAAATTAGACAGAAAGGGATTTTTTTTCCAGTTTTTAACCCGTGTCCAGGTTAGTGCATGGGTGGGTAACTTTCGGAACGTTCTGAGCATTACGTTGATGTCACAAAAATTTTTTTAATATAGCCATTAGAACCTCCCTTATGCTACTATAAATTTATGAGTGAAACGTTTATTGATAAGGCTCCGGTAGCCGTTATAAAGAACCCCGATATCGAACGTATTATCGGGATGTTGCCGGAGTTGTCCCCTGAGCGCGTTAAGGAGATAGCCGATTTTACAGCCTATCTTGCCGAGAGAGAACGTAAACATAAAGTCTTTATTGAAGAGACTCTGGCTGCCGAAGAAAGGGGTGAATACTATACATTTAATACTGCCGAAGAGGCTATGGAAGCGATAATAAACTGGAGAGAATGATTGCCCACGCTTAAAATCGAAAAGCACTTTATGCGGCAGTCATCCAGGATTACTAAAAACTCAAAAGCAATACATGAAAAACTACTGAAAATCTTAAAGACTTTACAGGAAAATCCTTTCACACCTGCTTTGAAAACGCATAAACTCTCAGGCAATCTGAAAGATAGATACTCATGTTTTGTAACCGATGACATCCGTATTACGTTTAAGCTATCCGACGACAACATATATCTACTCAACATAGGTTCTCATGACGATGTTTATTGATAATTAAACAAAAGGACTTATTCTTTTACCCATACATAACGGTTAAAAGCCAATAAAGATCCAAATAAAACTATTTCCTCATGTGTTATGAGCCTCCATGCGAATTTCACCATACGGCGGAGTTATCTTTACGGCAAAAATGAAATCCTTTACATAGACCATCACAATGCCTCCGCTGGTTGTGCCGTTTGTAAAAAACAGTATAGGGGTAGGGATATAGACGAAGTTACTTTTGGTTTTACCGGATTGCGGTTCCTGTGGCGGCCCTTCTGATTTAACACTGAACTCCTCCGAGAATTTTTGGGGAACTCCATTAACTGTTACAAGCCCTGTGTCGGTTTCTACCAGTTTTTCATCTCCGTCAAGAAATGAGTCCCTTTGGAGCTTAAACATAAAGAGCATAACCTTTTCAGCTTCAAGGGAGGCCATGTACCTGTTGTACATCCTGACAGAGACCGGCACTGTCACGGCAAAAATAAGGCCTATGATTACTATTACGATTAGCAGCTCTATAAGGGTAAAACCCTTTGGTCTCACAACTTTATATTTCCCACATTCATTACGGTAAGGATAAGTGAAATCACTATAAACCCCACAATTATACCCATAAGTATTATTATGGCAGGCTCAATGAGAATAACGATTTTCTTAACCGCACGTTTAAATCTGTCGTCAAAGACGTTAAAGAGCTCAAGAAAAATCTCTTTCATATTGCCGCTTTTTTCGCCAACCGTTACCATGCTTGGTACAATATCGGGCAACATCTCAATGCCTGAAAACACCTCTCCGATAGAGCGCCCCTCCTTTATCAGTTTCAGCGCAGGCTGAAACACATTTCGTATTCTTTCGTTTTGAATTAAATCTATCGAGTACTTAAGTGCCTTTATAAACTCTATGCCACTACTGAGCATAGTGTGCATGGAGTAGGAAAATCTGGAAAGCTCCAGGTTTAGTATCAGGGGTCTGAACACAGGCAGGGACAGTGCGCGGGCATAAGCGCTGTGAAAGAGCTTTTTAACTCCGACATATTTAAAAAACAACACAATAGCAACGATAACTCCAAAAATTGCATACATATTTAAGTACTCTGACATTGCAAAAAGCATTTTTGAGACAGCAGGAAGGTGTTGCAGTTGATCTGCGCCAAAAACACTAAAAAACCTTGGGATTATGAATTTAAAGATAATAAACAGTGTCACCATACTGGCAAGAATTAAGAAAACAGGATATGTCAGGTTGTTTTTGATTTCAGCCTTAAATTGAATTTGAAACTGCAGATTGCCGGCGATTTGCTCAAAGGACATTTTAAGATCGCCCACACTTTCGCCAACTCTTATCACTGAGAGCATGAGGTTGTTAAATGTGCCTGTCTTTTCGAAGGCTTCGGCAACACTTTTGCCGGCTCTGATTTCTTTCACCACACTGCGCAGGCAGGCCTTAAGTACCTGATTTGCAGCCGTTTGAGTTACAATTTCAAGGGAGTTGTCAATCCTCAGCCCAGCTCGCAAGAGCACACTCAGTTCTTTGGACATGTTGTAGAGATCGGTTTCACCGACTGTTGTTTTTTTTACAGAAAACGTTGCAGAGGAAAACGGTGATTTAATGGATACAGACTCAGTAATTGAGACAACCCTGAGCCCCTTGTCTTTAAGCACAGTCCGAGCCTCAGAGAGAGTGGGAGCAGAGAGAGTACCGCTTGTTTCTTTACCTGTGAGATCAACACACTGATACTTAAAGCTGCTCACGTAACCCTGAGCACCTCCTCAATTGTTGTTATACCGGAGATTACCTTAATCAGTCCATCCTCTCTAAGAGTTCTGAAGTTATGCACCTCAATAAGCCGCCGTTTTAGTGAGACAATGGAGTGCTCTTTTATAAACAATTCCTTAAGGTCTTCGGTATATTTAAACACCTCGTAAATGGCAAGCATCCCTCGGTAGCCGGTGCCGGAGCATTTTTTGCAGCCCTGTCCTTTTTTCAAATTAAGAGATAGATTGAGTCCGCTGAATCGTTTAATCAGCTCAGTAAGGTTATACTTTTTAACAATGTGCTCTGGCGCTTCTATAGAAACAGAGCAGTGAGGGCAATTCATTCTGACAATTCTCTGGGCAATAATTCCAAGCACAGAGGCATTAAGCAAGTAGTCCTCAAGCCCCATTTCAATTAAGCGAAACAGACTGCTTGGAGCATCGTTTGTGTGCAGTGTTGAGAGCACAAGGTGGCCTGTCAAAGCTGATTGCACGGCAACTTCAGCAGTTTCCGGGTCTCTGATTTCACCAACCATTATGACATCAGGGTCATGTCTTAAAATGGAGCGAAGAGCGGCGGCAAATGTGAGGGCTATTTCCGATTTGACCTGTATCTGGTTTATTCCGTCAAGTTTGTACTCAACGGGGTCTTCAACGGTTATTATCTTTTTCTCTTTCCTGTCCAGTGTGCTAATCATAGAGTAGAGCGAGGTGGTTTTTCCGGAGCCAGTGGGGCCTGTTACAAGCAAAATTCCAAAAGGCACATTAATAAGTTCTAAAATAACAGGTGCCACATCGGGCTCGATGCCAAGTTTTGTGATGTCAAACGTGAGGCGCTCTCTGTAAAGAAGCCTCATAACCACGCCCTCGCCTATTGCAAAAGGAATTGAGGACACTCTGATATCAATCAGCGCCGATGCGATTTTAGTGCTGAATTTACCGTCCTGCGGCAGTCTCTTTTCGGCAATGTCAAGCCCGGCAAGGAGTTTTATTCTCGAAATAATGGCAAGATAGAGTTTATCCTCAACATCCTGCGTTTCGTGGAGGACTCCGTCAATGCGCATCTTTATCCGATGGGCACTCTCTGAGGGCTCTATGTGAATGTCTGAGGCTCTGAGTTCTACGGCAGAACTAAGCAGGTTATTTAAAAACTTAATGACAGGCGCCTCTGATGCCATCTCCTTAAGCAACTCCGGATTATCGTCAATACTAAGGGATACGAGGTCTTTGTCTGTGACTCTAAATGGTCTTGAAAACTCGTTGATGGTCTGCTCTGTGGCAAGAAGCACGGATACATCGGCATTGAGCGCCATCGTAATGTAGTCAATAATTGGAGCATTAAGCGGATCGTTTGTGATAAGCGTGACAGATAGCCCAGCCGGGGTTTGTTTTAACTCAATGGGGACAAAGCGGTTTCTTATAAGGTAGTCAATATTAAGTTTTCCGGTAAACGATTGAACCAAATCGTCTTTTGGCTCACCAAAAGTATCCCTGTCAAAGATTTCAATTCCAAGTTGGATGGAAAGGCTTTCAATCAGTTGATAGTCGGTAATGGCGCCGGTGCTGATAAGAATCTGTCCAATGAACCCACCGATTTCCTTTTGAACGTCAAGAGCCTTTGCTATCTCCTCTTGTCTTATACCAAACTTATCGGTAAGTATCTGTCCTATCAGCGGTGAGGATGAAAAAAGCCCGTGGGGAGCATTATCGCCGGTTGAGTTAAGCGATTGGGAGTCAGCGGCAGGCGTTGTGTCTGTCAGGAGTTCGTTTACCAATTCTTTATTATCTGGTCATCCACTTTGCCGTTAGGCCCAAGGGAGTAGAGGTCAAAGGTGCCATGTTCGCCGGGACATTTGTACTGATAGGCTCTGTGCCAGGGGTCATCGGGAATGATTTTTTTAGAAAGATACGGCCCTCTCCATAGCTTTTCCGTAGAAGCAATCAGTTCATTTAAATCAGCCGGACAGCGCCCAATATCAAGGTAGAAGGACTGTACGGAGGAGGAGAGCATCTCCACTTGCGCCTTGGCTATTTCCTCCTGTGATCTGGCAAATCTGCCCATAATATTAGGAGCTATCAAAGAGGCAATGAGACCTATAATCATAACCACTATCAGTATCTCCATAAGCGTAAAACCCTTTGAGTTTAGCGCCTGCCGTGTTACTAAAGAATATAAAGACCTTTTAATTGTTCCTTGTTCTGTCATCATGTTTACTCCAATCATTATAAAATCTTTTTTATCAAATATAAGTATTCTATGTATTCAACCATTTTTACAGACAAAGCGTCAATGTCTTAAGTTTTATGAAATTTTGGTAAAGTTGACGGCAAAGGCCGCAATAAAATATAATCTAATATCGGTAGAGATAATTATGCTTGATTACAACCAGTTATTTGAAATAAAAAAGGGGTTAACCGTCCTCTATGTTGATGACGAGGCGGCACCGTGGCTTATCAGAAAGCTGATGCGTATATTTAAAGATGTCATAGTGGCTGAGGACGGCATGAAAGCACTCATGAAGTTTAATCAAAACCACATTGACCTCATCCTCACAGATTACATGATGCCTGAGCTAAACGGCCTCGATCTTATAAGGAAAATACGAAAGGTTAACCAGCGGATTCCAATTATCCTTATAACAGGTTATGTTGACACGGATTTCTTAATTGAATCAATCAATCTCGGCGTAACACAGTTTGTCATAAAACCAATTCAGATGCCAGCCCTTATTGATGCCATTGAAATGGCTGTTTCACAGTACGTGGTGGAGGATATTGTACAAAAAAATCAGGCCCAGGAACTTGAAATTCTCCGGTATAAGGAAAAATACCACTCGGCACAACAGGAGATGGCTTTTCTAAAAGAACTTAAAATCATAAAAAACGATCTCAGCCATAGAACAATTGAATCCCCTGACAGGAGCTTATGGTTTGCGGGGGTTTGCTACGTGCCATTGGATATACTAAGCGGCGACAGCTACTCTATAAGAGAAGTGTCAACACAAAAATACCTATTTTGTATATCTGATGCTATGGGTAAGGGTCTTTCAGCCTCGGTTACAACTATCCTTACAACCTCTTTCATTAATCACATGATTGACCAAAGTAAACAAAGCGGCAACTTTGATTTTAAGGATTTTGTAGTAAACTATACTGAGTTTATAAAAAAAGAACTCCTTTCTGAGGAAATCCTGTGTGCAGCTTTTGTTTTTTTCGATTTTCAGAATGAAACCATGGACTATGCCATATATTCCATGCCACCCGTACTTATAGAAGCATCTGATGGCTCACTGCTTAAATTGAGATGTAATAACCTGCCGATTATGCGATACATCAACTCCCATGTTATTAACAGTTGCAGCCTTAAAGACATCACGAAGATCCTCATCTATAGCGATGGCTTAAATGAATGCCGCACTATAAACAAAAACGGCATTTACCAGGAGGAGCTTGAAGATGATTTCCTGAACTCTGCTTTCAAAGATGATTTATATGAAAAATTCAAAGCAGCGACTGAAGTATCCGAGGACGATATCACATTTATCCTGCTTCAGAGGTTTAACTGCCCCAATAAAAACCAAAAGACCTTTGTAATAGAGAGCCGGATTGAACAGGTTAACTACCTTGGATGTGAGGTGGAAAAATATCTGGCCTCTATAGGTTTAAACGAAGAACAGAATGTTGCAACTATAAGTTCTTTTAATGAACTTCTGATAAACGCCTATGAACACGGCAGTTTGGACATAAAATCAAGCAAAAAAGACGAAATGGTTAAAAAAGGCGAATACGAGGATTTTATGCTTGAGAAAGAAAAACTCGTTGACAAAAAAATAACAGTTACCATTAATACCATTAAACATCAGATTCGGGACTTTTTAGTGATAAAAATTGAGGATGAAGGTTTAGGTTTTGATGTTTCTAAACTTAACGACGCAAATCCGGATAATAAACAATTTTCCGGCAGGGGAATTAGAATTGCAAAAACTCTTTCAAATAATGTATTGTATAATGAACGAGGTACCATTGCGGTACTGATAAACGCGATAGGATGAGGATAATATGGAAATTATGTTAACAAGTGACTCTGAGCTAACAGTAACTGGACATATTAAAACAATAGATGATTATTTAAAAATCAAAGGCTCGCTCAGCAGCCTTTTAGAAAAAGGGACAAACAGCTTGTCAATCAAGGTCGTTGATTCAGTCTCAATGCCATCCTCATTAATAGGTTACTTGCTAAAGATTGTACTGGAAAATCAAATAGGGATTAAACTTTTTGTGAAAGATGAGAGATTGTTCACTTTGCTTGAAACATTAAATCTAAAAGATGTGCTTAAAGTAAAGAAAGTCTAGGGGGTGAGTCACTCCTGCCGTTATGGGGTGAGTCTTTCATTTTATTAAATAATAATTGGTATAACTTCTCAATAAGGCGCCTGCAATGGAAAGCAGACTCATAGGACTTAAAGACATCCGTGTTGGAGTACCTCTTACCCATCCCGTTTATGACGTCCATGGAAAACTCATGCTGCAGCGTGGTTATGTGGTAAGAAACGACAGCGAACTCAGAATGTTAAACGACCTCATGACTCCTTATGCAAAGACGGTTTACCACGAATTCGAGCAGGATTTATCGGCAGGCAAGGGCAGCTTAATGGTTGAAACTCCGTTTGAGATAATCCAAAGCGTAACAGATAACTACAACAGCCTCATAAAAGATACATCTGAAAAGTTAAACATGTCGCTGCGTGTTAATCAGATAACCGACAGTATTCAGCAGTGCTGCTATGATGACGAGGACTTGTCTCTGGGAGCTCTCTACATGGACAGAAGTCTTTCATACACTGTAAAACACCCTATTCATACGGCAACAGTGGCTGAAATCATAGCAAGGAGGCTCAACCGGAGCACTGAGTGGCGAAAATCCCTGATAGCTGCCGTTGTCACTATGAATATATCAATCGTGGAACTTCAAAACGTTCTGCTGCGGCAAAGCCTTCCACTTACTGAATCCCAACGCAAGGAAATAGAGAGCCACCCTGCAAAAAGTGTTGAAATGCTGGAGGCACGCGGGGTAAAGGATGAACTATGGCTGCGCACTGTCATGGAACATCATGAATCCTATGATGGAGGCGGTTATCCCATGAAACTTAAAGGAGAGGAAATCTCAGAAAGCTCACGGGTTGCCCGCCTTGCCGACATATACTGCACTATGGTATCTGAGAGAAACTACAGGGGGCCTCTTTATGCTAACGAGGCAATGAAGAGGATCTTTCTTCAAAAGGGAAAAGATGTGGATGACACGCTTGCCATGTTGTTTATTAAACATCTGGGGATTTATCCTCCGGGGTCTTTTGTTAAACTTAAGAATAAGGAGGTTGCGGTAGTTATAGCAAGAGGAAAACTTGCTAATACCCCTGTGGTTAAAACCATACTGAAGGCAAATGGATTTCCATCATCTAACCCAATAAAACGAGACACGTCTGAGGACGATTACGCCGTAGTGGAGATGCTTTCATACTCGGACATAAATCTTCACATAAATCCGCATAAACTTTGGGGATTTTCAGATTTTGAGAAATCCCCTGCCAAAAAAAGACGCCACAGCAGGTTTATTGCAAACTGTATTGCTGTTGTTAAAGAGCCGGAAACAGGGTTTTCCGTAAATTCTCTTATTCTTAACTTCAGTGTCAGCGGCTGTCTGCTTAAGATTTCTACAAGGGCATTTGCCACAGGCCACGAATCGTTAAAAGTAAAACGTGTGTATGGGCTGCAGTTTGAGATTTTCGACAAACACCTTAAAAACATCCGGCTTCAGATAAGAAACTCCAAAATCACAGGCGGCTACCAATTCGCAGGCGGGCAGTTTCTTGACCTTACTGAGGATGAAAAATCGCTAATACGGCTATATGTGGAAATTAAAGGCAATGATAAAAAAGGCAGCGATTAGCTTTGTCTATAAACTAAGGCTTAGTAACATGGTCTTGGCTTGGTCTTAAGCCATGCTGGCACTGCTACTCCCTTGTCCTCCAGGCTCTCGATAATAATTTCCCGTGTTGTAGGTTTAACCCCTCCGCAATAAAGTCTGCTGTAACCTTTGCTCAAATTAATTGCCGCAAACAAGTATATCAACGCTATTGGCAGAAAAAAAGGCATTAGCGGCAACAAAAGAACCCCAACCGTTATTATAAATGTTTTTTTCTTCATATTCTCCCCGTCTCTGTAAACCTCTCCTGGGTAACCATTAATTATTGTACCATCAAATAATAATTATTTCAACTCAATTACTAATATTTTAATCCGAGTTCTTTAAAAACTATCTTTTTCCATCTCCTGAAAGAATCAAACCGCCTTTTCCAGTAATACTCCCATGCATCCGATTTAGTTGAACTTTCCACCACGCCTGCCTGTGAAGATGCCTGCACAAAATAAACCGCCCCTTTGTGTATCCTTGTGATTAAACCTACATGGTTTTGGCTGTTTTTACTGTCTGTGAAAAACATCAGATCACCTGGCCGGATTTCATGTTTTGTTACCTCGTAAGACATGTCGTATATCTTATCGGAGGGCAGGTAGTGAGGTTTAAAATCAAAGCCGCTGCCAGATAGTGAGTTTTTTGTTACTGCACATACAAGGTGAGAGCAATCGGTGTACGGAGATTTTTCAGGATTAGCTCCTGTCTTGTATTTTTTTCCTATGAAAGGCTTGGTTGCGCTGTAAATGTTTTTCTCTAAAACATCATATGGTGTTTTTATCTCCTGCTCCAGAGATTCAGGCTCACGTATCACCTGCTTTTTGGCGCACCCGGCTGCTAAAAGTAACACAACAACTCCAAGTGTTGCCACAGTCAACCGCCTCATGCCACAGCCTTCACGATAGTTATCCTCTCAGGTAAGCCCAAGGATTTCCTTAGCCTTGTTTTTTAATTCCCTCGGACTGAAGGGTTTTGTGACATACTCATTACAGCCGCTCTCGACGCCTTTTTCCTTGTCAAATTCCTGACCCTTAGCTGTTAGCATTATTATATATACTCCTGTGATACAAAGTACGTTCTTAACCGTGTTGCACACGTCAAAGCCGTTCATCTTTGGCATCATAACGTCAAGAAAAACAAGCTCAGGGCGCTTTTCCTTGATTATTTCAAGCGCCTCAGCGCCATTTTCCGCTGTAAGAATCTCCACTCCCTCATCCTCCAGAGTCTCGAGGGTCTGTTCGATTAACATCCGTATGTGCTGTTCATCATCTGCTATAAGTATTATCGGCATTATTACTGTCCCTCCTTTAATTTATTTCCCCGGTTCGGCGGGTCTAATCTTGTTTTCGCTACATGCCTTAAAAAATGCCTCCACAACATCAGCGTCAAACTGAGTACCAGAGCATTTTTTCACTTCGGCGAGGGCAGCTTCAAAAGGCAGCCCCTTTCTGTAAGGTCTGTCTGAGGTCATTGCATCAAAGGAGTCGGCAACGGCTATTATCCGTGCTATCAGGTCTATATCTGTGCCTTTAAGCCCATCAGGATACCCCTTGCCGTCAAAACGTTCATGGTGAGACTTAACCCCAGGTATTATGTCTCTGAGCTCTTCTATGTAAGACAGTATCTGCTGCCCGCTGGCCGGATGGGTTTTGATCTCCTCAAACTCCTCATCCGTAAGCTTAGACGTCTTACGCAGCACATTATCACTGACCCCTATCTTGCCTATGTCATGGAGGACTGAGGCAAGCTCAAGCCTCTCTCTCTCCCTGTTTGATAACATGAGGGTTTCGGCTATAGCAATGCTGTAGCTCATTACACGTTTTGTATGCCCTCCTGTGTAGGGGTCCCTCTGTTCAATGGTCTCAGCAAGTGTGTGAACTGTTTTAATAAAAGCCCCCTTAAGAGACTCATAAAGCCTTGCGTTATCAATTGCAAAGGCCGCCTGAGAAACCAAAGTGCAGAAAAACCTGAGATCATCCGCACAGTAGTTGTAAGAATCCTTTGTACTAGCAGTTACCACACCCAGGGTCTTTTCTTTTGCCTTTAACGGAGCACATATCATTGAGTTTATGTTATCTATATCCAAAACACATGCGGATTTTGAGTGGCAGTCATTTATTATCGCAGCCTTGCCGCTAAGCATAATGTCACAGATAGTTTCTGTTTTTTGCGGCAACTCAATGCCTATGTTATAGGTTGTACCATATCCTGCCGCTATCTCAAGCCTGCCACTTATTTCGTTTTTTAAAATAACAAATACGTTATCGGCTTTGATTTGTGCCAACACCTGATTTATAAGAAAGTTTGAGATCTCTTTAACATTGAATGTGTTAACTTTTTCTACAAAATCGTAGAGCATTGTGATTTCGTTGTATTTATCAAGTGTCTCCGTTGCCAGCGCTTTTCTCTCCATCTCTGTTTTTACCATGTGATGCAGTAGTGTGACAATTGTTGCACTCTTAGTTGTATCCTGCCCATAGACCCACCCTACGGTTGCATCATTAACTATTACAGGTAGCCCTGAGTGGTTGCGGTTGTCAGCACCGTATATGACAGTGTCAGTGCTGTCCGCTATGCAGACCTTTATCCCCATAGAGTCAGTAAGCGAGTCTATCAGTTTAATGGTATCTTTTTTCTGAAGAAACTTTCGCAAATTAAAAAGATCCACTTATCCTCCTCTTTCTAAACATTATACGTTATTTCCTCAATTTAATGTTATGCTGAGGGGGCAGCCTCAGCCTGTACCACAGGCAGTGTAAAAGAAAAAATGCTACCACGCCCTGGCTCACTTTCAACCCAGATCCGCCCCCGATGGTGCTCTACAATTTCTTTGCTAATGGGAAGCCCAAGACCCGACCCCTTTGGTTTATCCGTAAGAGTGTCTCCTATTTGTTTGAACTTTTCAAAAACCATCTCCTGCTCCTCTGCCGGAATGCCTATCCCGTCATCGGTTACAGATACCAATATCTCTCCATTATTGTCATCTGATGATGCTCTTATTGTTATATCACCTTCTTTGCTGAATTTCACTGCATTTGAAATCAGGTTTATCACTACCTGTAGAATCCTGTCATAATCGCCCACTGTGTCAGGCACATTTTCCTCCATCGCAACTGCAAATCTCAGAGCCTCTTTGCCGCGCAAAAGCGGCGATATTGCTCTGATTGCGTGATTTATCAATTGATATATTTTAATGGTATCCTTTTTCCAAACCATCTTACCTGCCTCCATCTTTGTAATATCTAACACATCGTTTATAAGAGCCGTAAGGCGCTCACTTTCCGATATTATAATCTCTATGTTTTCGCTGATGCGTTTTGCAGAGCGCTCCACCTTTTTACTTTCCATGTTAACATGGGGCATAACGGTCTCTTCAAAAGACTGCTTTATAATTTCTGCAAACCCCAGCACAGAGGTCAACGGAGTCCGCAACTCGTGAGAGACGTTAGAGAGAAACGCTGATTTCATCTCATCAACGGCTTTTAGTTTATCGTAAGCTGCCTGAAGCTCAGAAGTGCGTTCATTTACCTTTGCATCCAGGGACATTATGTTTTCCTTAAGTTCCCCCACCATACTGTTAAAGGCATCGGCAAGTATGCCTATTTCGTCATCACGATTAATAGTAATTGTGGCAGTTAAATCCCCTCCCTTAATGCGTAATGCCGTCTCTGCAAGCATCTTCAGAGGAGCAACCATTTTCTTTGAAAAAACATATCCTAAAAATACCAAAAATATAAGGCTTAGAAATGCAATGGCCAGAATACGGTTGCCAAGTATGCGTGAGCTGCTCTCAAGTTCATCCACATACACAGAGGAGCCGATGTACCAGTCAAACGGTTTGTAATACCTAACAAAGGCAATTTTGTCGTAAACATAGTGCCCGGGGTCATTGGGTCTGTCCCACTTATATCTTAAGCCATCGGGTTTGTCCGCAACTGCAATCAGCTCTTTATAAAGCGGTATTTTTGTCACTGGATCAAAGTATTGCTTCATATTTGTAGATTCCATGGCCTTAATAGGATGAATGGTCATATAGTATCCATTGCCTTGTGCGCCAAATATAAACACATAGCCTGTTTTTGCCAGTTTCACATCCCTAAGTATCTGGCGCAGGTTGTCAATGGCAGACATCTTCATAGAGTTCATTGCCTTTTCTATGTCATCAATGTAAACTCCGGTAGCAAGAACCCATTTACGGTCCGGCAGATTTTTATAATAGGTTAACTTATCCAGTGGTTCATCGCCGGTTTCAAGCCTTTTCCACTTATAAGTATGGTACCCCTCGCCGTACTTTAAAGCCCCTTCTACAATAGGGTACACTACTAGTTTGCCTGTAACATCGGCTAACTTTGAACAATCGGTATGCAGAACACTCTTGTCCGGGTGTGCCAGTATAAATGAATTATAATCAGTGACAAAAATGTAATCATTGTTGCCGTATTTAAAGTTACTGAGAGTTTCCAAAATCTCTTTTTCAACATTGCCCTGGGAGATAGTGCCTGCCTTAGCCTGAGCCTCCATTATGTTAATGTAACTTTCAGCCATCATGATGACGTTTTTAAGCTCTCTTTTTTTTGCAGCAAGCGCTGACTCTCTGTATGACTCCATGCTGTGGTCAATGGTATGAACTATTTCGTAAACATTGTTTAACACTGTTTTGGCGGACGATTTCTCTATTTCATAAATTGTCTCTTTTATGAAAGTTATGGAAAAAAAATAAATAGCGGCTGTAAAAGTGGCAATAACAATAACAATTGTGGAAAAATACCTTATAAATAGTTTTGATTTAAACATAATTCCCTTCCTGTTACAAGCCTCTTAACAATAAAACTACTTTAAACTCACAAGCGCACCAACAATATATCTGAGTTTGACACACACACTCGCCGATAAAACCGGTGGGTTAAGGCGAATTATTACCCTTCACACATTTGCAGGAAACTTCTGCTTTTCAGGCCCATAGAGATATATAAAATACACATTTTCCAGTCCTTTTTCAAAACGCAGGGTTTTAACCAGTTGATCCCGCTCTGAAAGCAAAGCGTCAACTATGATAATATCCGGCCTTTCGGCTTTGGCCTTTTCAATGCTGTCGGGGCCGTCTGTGGCTGAGACAACTGTGTATCCTTTTGTTTTAAGCACATCTGTCAGAGTTTTGACGTTTGACTCATCCTCATCCACAACCAGGATTTTCTTTCTTGAGGCGCCATCTGCAAGCAGTGTTTTAATGTCGGAGAAAAGGAGTTCCTTGTTAATTGGTTTTGTCAGGTAGCGATCAACGCCAAGGTGGCGGCCTCGCTCTGAGTCCTCAACAACGGATAGGATAATGATTGGCACATCGGCTGTTGCAGGGTCGCCTTTGATAACTGCGGCTACGTCAAAGCCATTCATCTCCGGCATCATAACGTCCAAAATTATCAGTTGTGGAGGCCTCTCCTTTATAATTTTTATAGCCTCCATGCCGTTTTTGGCCGTTTCTACGCTGTAGCCAACGTTTTGAAGTTCCTGAGTCAGAAGTTCACGTATGCTCTCATCATCATCAACCACCAATATGGTTTTTGACGCTGTCTCTCCGGCTACTACTCCATCTGCTATGTATGCGTGCGCTTTTGTGCCGCCATGTATTGTTTTCATCAGGGTTTCAAGGTCTGTGGAGGTGAGCCTGTATGAAGTTTCGGTTTGAACCGGAAGTGTAAAAGAAAAAGTGCTGCCCTTTCCCGGTTCGCTCTCAACCCATATTCGTCCCTGATGGTGAGTAACAATCTGTTTAGAGATGGGAAGCCCCAGTCCAGTCCCTTTTGGCTTGTCTGTGAGAGTGTCTCCGACTTGTTTAAACTTCTCAAAAACAGACTCTTTGTCTTTTGCATCAATTCCCATACCGGTATCTGTAATGCTTACCACCATCTCTGTATTCACCAGTTTGACACGGCATGTGACTGAGCCCTCTTTGGTAAACTTAACTGCGTTGGAAATAAGGTTTATGAGTACCTGAACTAGTCTGTCCGTGTCACCGGTAATTGGAGGCAAATCCGGCTGTATATCTTTTATAAACTCAAGCCCTGCTTTGGTACAGAGCGTTTGCGTGGACTGCCATGCCCTGCCGATAATATCTTCTATTCGAATTGTTTCGTATTTCCAGTCAACCTTGCCTGCCTCCATTTTTGCAATGTCAAGCACATCGTTGATAAGGCTGGTAAGACGCACACCCTCGCCTATAATTATGTTTAAGTTATCGTTAATCAATTTAATTGATTTCTCTGTTTTTTTAGAACCAGCAGGAAGAGCAGGGAAAACTTGCTCCTGCAGCCGTTCCTGAATGATTTCAGTGAAACCTAAAATGGAGGTTAGCGGAGTTCTTAACTCGTGAGAGACGGTCGAAATGAAGTCAGTTTTCATTCTGTCAACGTTTCTCTCTCTTGTAACATCCCGCACCATGATGACAACGCCGTTAGCAGCCTGAGATTGTCCCTGCGTTTCAGCTGTTGTCTGGATAACTGATGAAGATGCCTTAAGAACAGTTGAAGATGGCAACTCAATGTCTGTGGATATAACCTCCTCAGCGCTATGAGTAGAGCTTTGCATTAACAGAGCCGACATGGCAGCACCAAAAACCTCCGCTACAGACTTGCCTGTAACTTCACTGGCATCAATCCCAAAAAGCTCTGCAAGCGGTTTATTTACACGAGTAATTATGCCTCCGGCATCAGCAACCAGCAGACCATCAGCCATGTTGTTTATAACAGCGTTCAGGTAGTTAAGAGTAGCCTTAATTTTAAAATCACTCTCGGCTAACCCCCCGGCTACTTGTTCAAAACGTTCAAAAATATCTGTGAGGTCAATTGCCATAAATTGAAGAATACAGGAGAGTGCTTCAAATTCATGGCAACAAGCTAAATCAATTTTAGCGTCGTACTCATGGTCAACGAGTTTCTTTGCGTAGTCAACAAGGATATTTAAAGGCTTATCAATGAGTTTTCTAAAGAGAAGCCCTGCAACAGCTGAAGCAAGGACAAGCATGATGAGAGATAACCAGGCGCCGCCATAGAGAAAAATTACCTCCGTTGTAATGGTGAGTAATACAACTACGATAAGCAAAGCTTTTTTATAAAGTGATGACACTCTCATATTGACAAGTTTAGTGTTAAATCACTACAAATGTCAATATCCCTTTGAATATAAAATTCAAACCAGGGGGGAGAAACTGAAGTCCTCCCCCCTGATGAATTACCTTATATATGCTTCTGTTACGTATCTTCTCATCATTCTGTGGGTGTTGAAGTAGTAGGCGTTTTTGCCTATTGTGCCTTTCATAACGAAAACCCAGTTCTTTCTGGGACCGTAGTAGGTTGGAATCAGGACATTCTCAAGCTTGTCGTAAAGGTCTGCAGCATCTATGTCATTCATCTTCTCATCCGGCTCAAGCTCAGTAGGGGCAGGCCCTATTGACCAGCCCGTATAGCCCTCAATGTGGCCCTCTATCCACCAGCCGTCCAGAACACTAAAGTTAGGCACACCATTATGAGTGGCCTTCATACCACTGGTTCCTGAGGCCTCAAGCGGCCTAAGCGGGTTATTAAGCCACACATCCACGCCGGAGGTTAACAGAAGACCGAGGTCCATCTTGTAGTTTTTCACAAAACATATCTTTATCTTATCCCTGAGGTCACGCGCATAGTTAAAGATGCTCTGAATCAGCAACTTTCCAGCGTCATCCCGCGGGTGAGCCTTTCCGGCAAATATAAACTGCACCTTGCCTGCGGCTATCTTTATAAGTCTGTCAATATCGCTAAAGAGCAGATTTGCTCTCTTATAAGTGGCAAACCTTCTGGCAAACCCCAGTGTCAGCGTGTCAGTATCCATGCCGGCATTACAGGTTCTGTTAACGTAGTCTATCAGGTCCTTTTTGGCTGCCATGTGAGCGTTCCAGATCTCATCGTCGGGAATTGTCTCAACTCGAACGAAAATCTCAGGCTCATTGGCCCAGCCCGGAAGGTACTTGTCATAGACTTTCTTAAAGTGCTCGCAAGTCCACGTGTAGGAGTGGATTCCGTTTGTTATAGCGTTAATTCTGTAACCGGGGAACATGCTTTGTGAGACTTCGCCGTGTTTTTTTGCCACACCGTTTACAAAGTTACTCAGATTTAAGGCAAGCATTGTCATGTTTAAAATATCATCACCGGCAAGTGCCTTAAGGACTCTCTCCGGGAAATAATCCCCCATTACTTTGCCGTAAAGCTCATAAGTAAATCTGTCATGGCCTGCTTCAACAGGGGTATGGGTAGTAAATACACAGAGATCTTTAACCTTCTCAAAATCCCAGATGAGGGATTCATCCCATACACTCTCGATGTCCTTTTTGAACTCATGCAAGAGTTCCAGTGTGAGGAATGAGGCGTGTCCCTCGTTCATATGGTATTTTTTGACGGTAAATCCCAGCTCTCTAAGCATCCTTACGCCGCCGATTCCAAGAATTATTTCCTGTTTGATTCTGTAAGAGGTGTCACCGCCGTAAAGTTGATGGGTCAGCTCTCTGTCCTCAGGTGTGTTTTCAGGCATATCCGTGTCAAGATACAATACAGGGACTGCTCCGCCCCTTAAACTTTCCACAAAATAAATCCACGCCTGAACGTGTACATCGCGTCCCTCAATCCTTACGGTAACTTTCTCTGTCGTAAGGGTCATATATGTTGCTGGGTCCCACTGTACCGGATTGCTTATCTGATAACCGCTTGCGTCAAAATCCTGTGTAAAATACCCTTTTCTGTGCATAAGGGTAACTGCTACCACCGGCAGCTTTAAATCAGCGGTGGATTTTATCGTATCCCCCGCCAATATGCCAAGCCCTCCGCTATAGGTTGGGATATCATCCTTGAGACCTATCTCCATTGTAAAATAGGCTATCTTGGGTTCTGTTGTGTATTTTTCCAGTATGGACATGCTAACCTTTAAACCTCCTTAAAGTTATTTATCTGTTGTGACCAAGTTTTCACTATCAATTAATGATTACAGAGTGACAATATACAAAATTTCAAAGAAAAAAACAAGTGCTTTGATTAAAAACAGCAGTGTATTAAAAAAAAAATAATTTTACCTATTTACACAAATCCAGTATATGCTATATAATTGCTTGTCATAGAATGTTAGATTTGACAAGGGAGCATGATTTTATGAATAAAAAGTTTATATTTGTGATAGTGCTGTTTTTGCTTGTGACAGCGGTAGCTGGGTATTGTACGGAGCCTCTTGTCGTTTCAATAGACATAACCGGGCTCAGGAGAATTGAGGACGGGGCAGTACGCAGCAAGTTATCCCAAAAAATTAATCAGCCTTTTGAAAGGGAGAAGGTCTCAGAAGATATTCAGGCTATCTATAGGATGGGTTTTTTTGATGACGTCGCAGTTGATATGAAATTTTACGAGGGCGGACTTAAACTGATTTACAAACTTAAAGAAAAACCCACTATCGTTAAAATAGTTTTTGCCGGAAATGATGAGCTTACCGATGATAAGCTCAGAGAGAAGACGACTCTTAAAGTAGGTACAATCGCAGACAACTCATTGATAGAGGACAACACCCAAAAACTAAAGGCCTATTACAATGAAGAGGGGTATTACCTGGCACAGATAGTTCCGATAATCAAATATTCAGGGGAAAATGAGGTATCTTTAACATTTAAAATAACGGAAAATATGAAAATAAAAATCCGTAAACTTGAATTTATCGGAAATAAAGAGATTTCTACAAGAAAATTGAAAAAGGTGATTGATACTGGCACATGGGACATATTTTCTTTTTTTACCGGCAGCGGCTATCTGAAAAAAGACGTACTTAGCAATGATGTCCAAAGGATTAAGGACCTGTATCTTGATTACGGGTATCTTGACATAAGGGTAAATGACCCTAAGGTAGTAGTAGATGAAAAGAAGAGAGCTATAACAGTCGTTTTTGAGCTTTCAGAGGGGCAGCCGTTTAAGATTACCTCTCTTACGCTCACAGGAAATAAGGCATACCAGCAGGATATTCTTATGCCTCTAATTAAAATAAAACCAGGCGAGTTCTTTAGTAAAAGTAAACTAACTAAAGACATGAATGCAGTATCCGATTACTACACAGAGCATGGTTATGCCTCAGCAGGCATAACGCCTCAGGTTATGCCAAACGAAACTGAACATACTGTCAATGTAGCACTGAACATTGAGGAAGGCAAACTTTATCATATAGGAAGGATTGATATTTCAGGCAATACAAAGACCCGTGATAAAGTAATAAGGCGTGAGGTGACCATTAACGAGGGTGACTTGTACGACAGTGCTAAACTCAAAAGAAGCCAACAGAACATTAACAACCTTGACTTTTTTGAAAAAGTGGATCTCACTCCGAAACCGGAGCCGGATAACGATACAGCTAATGTGGATATAAAAGTAAAAGATAAAATGACAGGTTTTATAAATTTAGGAGGCGGCTATAGCTCCATAGATCATCTTATTGCTATGGTTCAGGTGACCCAGACAAACCTCTTTGGCACTGGTAATTCGCTTAAGGTCAGCACCCAGATTGGAGGATTATCTTCTCTCTATGAGATAACTTATAAAAATCCATGGTTTTTAGAAAAACCGATATCATTTATGTCAAGTATTTATAGAACTGACAGGGTATATTCAACTTTTGAAAGAAACGCTACAGGTTTAACTTTCGGTTTTGGCAAAAGATTTGCTGACTACTACTCGGCAGGGCTTTTCTACAAATTAGAAAAGGTCAACGTTTATAATGTAAGCGATACGGCCAGTCCATTAGTAATAGATCAGGAGGGTTATTCCACAACTGGCAGCCTGACGCCTTCAATAGCCAGAGATACAAGGGATAACTATATAGATCCGACCACAGGCTCGCTAAACAGCGTTTATGTTACCGGTGCCGGGCTTCTGGGCTCAAACAGGTTTTTAAAAGCTGGCATTGAATCGCTATGGTTTTTCCCCTTCATAGGCCAGACTACGTTTTCAACAAGATTGCGTTACGGCTATGGTACCGGAATGTTTGGCATGCCTCTTCCTATCTATGAGCGCTTTTTTGTTGGCGGTATCAGCACCATAAGGGGCGTTGCCTTTGGAGATGCCGGACCAAAGGATGCAAACAACCAATACCTTGGCGGTACAAGCCAGATATTAAATAACAATGAAATAATTTTCCCGATTTTACCTGAGCTTAAAATTAAAGGGGTTTACTTTGTAGATATTGGTACGGCGATGGATAGCTCTGTCACTATGCGTGACGTGAAATACACAACGGGTTTGGGAGTAAGGTGGATATCCCCATTTGGTCCGATACGTGTGGAGTATGGCTATAACCTGAGAAGGACTGGGGATGAGGCCCCAGGCAGAGTGGAGTTTTCTGTAGGAAGTTTCTTTTAGCATGGAAATATTATCAAATACAGCTTAAAAAAAATACCTTAGGAGGGTAGTAATGAAGAAAGTTATGTTGTTGTTGACGGTGGCGTCAATGTGTGCGGTTTTTGCCTCAGGTAGTGTCTTTGCTGCAGAGCACACAAAGATCGGGTTTGTTGATATTCAGAAGGTGTTTATGGAGTCAGAGCAGGGCAAAAAAGCGAAAGAGACCCTTGATTCGTTTGTTAAGAGCCATCAGGTAAAAATAGACGAAAAAGAAAAAGCAATTGAAAAAGCCAAAGAGGAATATGACAAGAAATCCAGCGTGATGTCTGAGGATGCAAAGAAGAAAAAACAAGAAGAACTCGCATCTATGTTAAGAGAGTATAAAAGATTTGCAGCAGAGTCACAGGAGGAGGTAAGAAAGAAAGAGCAGGAAATAACCAAAGACATTTTTAAAGCCGTAAAAGAACTTGTTGTTGCTACCGGCAAGGAAGAGGGTTACGCTGCAGTACTGGACAACTCGATGGTCGTTTACTCCGATGATAAAGCCGATATTACAGATAAGATTATAAAGAAACTAAACGAAAAGAAAAAGTAGCCCCGCAGTTTATTTATATATATCTCATATGAGACTAAATGATATAGCCCGCATAACCGGCGGGCTTGTAATAGGTGACGGGGAGTTTGAAATATCCGGAGCAGCTGGTATTGATGAGGCAGGCCAGGGTTATATAACTTACATAAACCATAAAAGTTATATAGAGAAACTCAGGACATCTGATGTTTCAGCAGTGTTGGTCAGGGAGGAAATACCAGACCTTGCTAAGGCTCAGGTGGTAGTAAAAAATCCTGCACTTAGTTTTGCAAAACTTCTGGGGGTTTTCTATGTAAGTCCACATGAAGTAAAAGGGGTGATGAATGGAGCCTTCGTTTCAGACAATGCCTCTATAGGCAAGCAAGTGACGATTTATCCTTCATCATTTATCGGTGCTCAGGCAGTCATAGGTAATCGAAGTGTAGTGTATCCAGGCGTCTTTATTGGTGAGGGTACTACAATTGGGGAGGACTGCCTAATCTACCCTAACGTAACAATTCGGGAGAGAGTCACAATAGGCAACCGTGTGATTATCCACCCTGGAGTTGTAGTAGGCTCAGACGGCTTTGGCTATGAGCAAGACAACGGCATACACGTGAAAGTGCCGCATGTCGGCACTGTCACAATAGGAAACGATGTCGAAATTGGTGCAAACTCTACTATAGACAGGGCAACCACAGGAGAGACGGTAATAGGCGATGGCACTAAAATAGACAACCTTGTACAGATAGCCCATAATGTTAAAATAGGCAGGAATTCTATAATCGTAGCACAGGTTGGAATAGGCGGAAGCACGGCCATAGGCGACTATGTTATGCTTGGCGGTCAGGTTGGAGTGGCAGATCACACTGAAATTTCCTCCGGCACAATGGTAGCTGCCCAGTCCGGTGTAAAAGGAGTACTGCCAAAAGGCATGTACATGGGCTCGCCGTGTTTTTCCCATAGCCGGTATAAGAGATCACATATTATTTTTACAAAATTGCCTGAGATATATGAAAAAATACAGGAACTCGAGAAAAAACTAAATGCTATGTCATAAAAAAAGCTGAAGCCGCTACAGTGTAACAAGCAGCCAAAATCTTATTAAAAACAGCAGGAGGGCACTAAATTGATAGATATATCCGGAGTGCTTAAAACATTACCACACAGGTATCCGTTTCTTATGGTTGACAGGGTGGATGAGATTATAGCAGATGAGAGTGCACGCGGAGTGAAAAATGTAACGATAAATGAGCCTTTTTTTCAGGGGCATTTTCCTGATAACCCTGTAATGCCGGGAGTGATGATTATCGAGGCTCTGGCACAGGTATCAGGCATTTTGGCCTTCAAATCCGGCGTCAAAGGAAACACCGTGTATTTTATGAGTATAGAGAAAGCAAAATTCAGAAAACCTGTAGTGCCCGGCAACACTTTGATACTGGATGTAAAAGTGACACAAAAAAGGGGTAACGTCTGGCGGTTTACCGGCAAAGCCTCAGTGGATGGCACTGTGGTGTCAGAGGCTGAGTTTACTGCTATGGTTGTTGAGAAGGAAGCATAATCATGGAACCAGATATTCATCCTACTGCAATTGTGGGGCAAAACGCTAAACTCAGCGAGGATACGGTAATTGGCCCGTTTTGCATAATAGGAGATGACGTTTCAATAGGCAGAGGCACAAAGCTAATGTCAAACATAGTCTTAGACGGTGTTGTTGAGATTGGTGAGGATTGCCAGATTTATCCTTTTACAAGCATAGGACTTCCTCCCCAGGACTTAAAATACGATGGCAGACCAACTAAAATCAAGATAGGTAACAAAAACATAATACGTGAATACACAACAATTCACAGAGCCTCAGTAGGCGGAGACGGAGTAACAGAGATAGGAAATAAAAACTTCATAATGGCCTACGTTCATATAGCACATGACTGCAAACTGGGGCACTCGATAGTGATGGCAAATGCTGCAACACTGGCCGGACATGTGACAGTGGGTGATCATGCAGTGTTTGGCGGCATTGTGGCAGTGCATCAGTTTACACGTGTTGGGGCGTATGCGATGGTAGGGGGCTTTAGCGGGATAGGGCAGGACATCCCACCCTTTATGATGGCCTCAGGGCCTAGGGCACGGTTGTATGGGCCAAATGTCATAGGGTTAAAACGCCATGGTTTTACTGATGATAGGATTCAAAATCTGAAAAGAGCCTATAAAGTGCTTTTCAGAGACAAGCTTACTCTTAAAGAGGCACTTGATAAGGTTGAGAGTGAACTAGGCCATATTGAGGATATTAAAATGTTGACAGAGTTTATATCAAAAAATACAAGAGGAATTTGCAGGTAAATAAGATGGCAGGCAAACTATTAGGTTTAATTGCAGGTAAAGGGGATTTACCCCGTGCAATAGCAGAGGGGGCAAGGGCTAAGGGCTATGAGGTGTTTGCCATAGGGCTTCAGCCACTTGTGGATGATTCCTTAGGTAACTATGTAGATCACTATAAGCCGGTTAGTGTTGGAAAGCTGGGGACAATAATAGATACGTTAAAAAAGTCCGGGGCAAAAGAGGCGGTCATGGCGGGCAAAGTGCCTAAGTCGCTTCTTTACGAGGGGAAAATAAAGCCTGATCTGAAGGCAGTGACTTTTCTTGTTAAGTTAAAAGACCGTAGTGATGATTCGATACTGCTTGCCTTAGTAACGGAGTTTGCCAAAGAGGGCATCAGGATGCTTGATGTTACGGAATTCACATCGGAGCTTTTAGCTCCAAAAGCTTTGTTGACTGAAAAAAAACTGATTGAATCAGAAAAGAAAGACATAGAATTTGGTTTTGCTATAGCAAAGGAGTTGGGCAGACTGGATATAGGGCAGACTGTTATTGTAAAAAACCTTGCAATAATGGCTGTGGAGGCTATAGAGGGGACAGACAGCGCAATCGTGCGCGGAGGAACGTTGGCCGGGCCGGGAGCAGTGGTTGTAAAGGTAAGCAAACCAAACCAGGACAGGAGATTTGATTATCCGGCCTGCGGCCTTAACACGATACGGGCAATGCTCGAGGTCAAAGCCCGCGTATTAGCTCTTGAAGCTGAGCACACTTTGATAATTCAAAAAGAAGAAATGTTACAGGCAGCTAATGCTGCCGGTATTTCCGTAATTGGAGTTTAAATTAAGTAGTGTTTTAGGGTATTACCATTGATTTAGGTAATGAATTTTAGATTTGAATAAAAACTTCATTTGCTTTTTAAATTTCTGGTTACAGTGATGTTTCCCCAGGCAGTTAGACAAAATCGTAAGAATAATTATAATATTACTTATGCAAACCTTTGAGACAGATTTAGACTTAACTGAAATTATCAATGGAGAGGAAATCATGGGGCCTAGTCCATTCTTTAAACATCAGGATATTGTCGGCAATCTATATGAAATTATACGCCACCACGTAAAGACTAATAAATTGGGTAAGGTTCTTTTATCACCACTTGACATAATCCTTGAAGAAGGTGTTAACAGGCTACAACCCGATATACTGTTTATCAGGAAAGAAAACATGAGTATTGCACAGGACTGGATAAGAGGCGTACCGGATATGGTTTGTGAAATAATATCTTCAGGCAGTTATGAGATGGATACAGCGGTAAAGAAGGCTGTCTATGAAAAATACAGGGTGCCGGAGTACTGGATAGTTATGCCGGAGCCACAAACGATTGAAATATTAACCATCGTAGGCGATAAGTATAAATTACACTCTATTGCAGCATTTGAGGGTACTGTCACATCTAAAGTCATAGAAGGACTTCAAGTTAAGATCAATGATATATTCGAGTAACCTCTCTAAATAATCTATATGACATGAAAAACAATTAATGAACATACTTTTGTAAAATCTTAAAGGCGCAGAGATATTGAACCAGGACTAGTTAATATGGTATATTTCCATGCAAAGATGCTGGTTTAAATACAACGGGGATTAGGGCTTATAATTAGCGGGGGAGGCAAACTAATATGAAACCACTAAGATACATATCGTTAATGCTTATATTTATGTTATTTTCGGCAGACATATCAAACGCAGAAAGCAGGGCGGCAGTTATAAAAAAGAAGCCGGGTGCTTCAACCGCAAAGATAGCTTTGGTAATAGGTAATTGCAACTATAAAGATAATCCGTTAAGTAACCCGGCAAACGATGCAGCACTGATGTCAAAGGTACTCACAGAACTTGGTTTTAAAGTAACAAAGAAAATAAATGCTACCCAGAAAGAAATGAAAAAAGCGATAGATGATTTTGGAGAAGAAATAATAGGTGCAGAAGTAGCGTTATTTTACTTTGCCGGTCATGGCGCACAGGTAAATGGGAATAACTATCTACTGCCGATAGGTGCAGATATTAAGGTAGAAAACGATATAGAATATGAATCAATAGATGCCGGCAGGGTAATAGGTAAAATGGACAATGCTAAGGCTAAGTTTAAATTAGTGGTGCTTGATGCTTGTAGAAACAATCCGTTTGCAAGGAGTTTTAGAAGCGATAAAAGAGGCTTAGCAGTAATGAATGCGCCGACAGGTACATTGATAGCGTATGCTACAGCGCCGGGGAGCACAGCAGAAGACGGGACAGGGAGTAATAATGGTGTTTACACGGCAGAATTGGCTAAGAACATAAAAAAATCCGGATTAAAATAGAGGATGTATTTAAGAAAACAAGAGAAGGAGTGATGGGTAATACAAACAATAGACAAACTCCGTGGGAATCATCATCGTTAATAGGAGATTTTTACTTTTCTGGTGAAGGAGTGGTATCTGCAAAAAATCAAACACCGCAAGTAACTGAACCAACTGGTAACAGCAAGGTTGACGAGGCGGAACAACAGTTATCCTCTGAGAGACAAAGAGTTCAAGAGGAAAAAAATCAGTTGGATGAAGAACGTAGGAAATTGGAGCAAGAGAAAAAGCGGAAAGAGGCGGAAGAACAATCACAAGCGTTGGAACAGGAGAAAAATTGGCTAAAAGCAGAACGAGAGAAATTAGAAGAGGAACGTTTGGCGATGGCAAATCGCCCGAAGCAAGAGAGTGGTACAACAGGCGGCGCTTCGTATACAGATACAGTGACAGGGATGGAGTTTGTGAAGTTACCGAACGGTATATATATGGGGAAATATGCAGTAACAAACGCGCAGTTTAGGAAGTTTAAACCTAGTCATGACAGTAAAGACTATAAGGGTAATTCATTGAATGGAGATAATCAACCAGTAGTGAATGTATCGGCTAATGATGCAGATGACTTTGTGAGATGGTTGTCGGGTAAAACAGGAAAGAAATATAGTTTACCAACGGAAGAGGAATTCGAGAGTGCCTGTAAGGCTGGTACCGGCAAAGATACGTATTGGGACAAAGAAGAGGATGCGTGTCGTTATGCTAATGTTCATGATAAAACTGCTAAAAGAGCATTTAATTTCGATTGGTCATCTTTTAATTGTGATGATGGATATGCGGTAACATCGCCGGTAGGTAGTTTTAAAGCGAACAATTATGGGTTGTATGATATGTTGGGAAATGTGTGGCAGTGGACGAGTAGTGTTAGTGACGAGAACCGTGTTTTTCGTGGTGGTAGCTGCCAGGTCATACCGCAGAATTTGCGATGTTCCAATAGGAACTACAGCACCCCCGGCAGCAAGGGTAACGTCGTAGGGTTTCGCCTCAAGTATGTTAAATAACCTTTTGGATTTTTACCTTAAAAGAGTGTTTCTTTTCCATATAGACAAAATCATAAGGATAGTGATAAGATAACGTATGCAAACCATCGAAACAGATTTAGACTTAACTGAAATCATCAACGGAGTGGAAATAATGGGGCCTAGTCCATTTGACAAACATCAGGATATTGTCGGCAATCTATACGATATTATACGCCAACACGTAAGGACTAATAAGCTAGGTAAAGTTTATTTATCACCCCTTGACGTAATCTTTGAGGAAGGAATTAACCGGGTTCAGCCTGACATATTGTTTATCAGAAAAGAGAATATGCCTATTGTACAGGGGTGGGTACGGGGTGTTCCAGACATGGTTTGTGAAATTGTTTCTCCATGGAGTTACGAAAGGGATACATTGATTAAGAGAGATATCTATGAAAGATATAGAGTGCCGGAATACTGGATAGTCCTGCCTGAGTTTATGAGTGTCCAGATTTTAACAATTGAAAATGAGAAATATAAATTACATTCCGTTGCAGCAATTGAGGGCACAGTTACGTCTAAAGTCATAGAAGGACTTCAAGTTGATATCAAAGACATATTCGAGTAAAATAACCTTGACCGCTGATTTACTAAGATATATTCTGATCTTTAATTTAAATGATTACATGAATACTATGATCAGAAATATTGAAATTAAGGGAAAAATTATTGGATGCGCAATGCAAGTTTACAGTTTAAAAGAGTGATGAAATCCTTTAAAAAGAGAGTGTTCAAAAAACTGTGTCATGAACTCTAAGTAGAGAGCATATTTTGAAAATTGTATTTTCAGAAACTGCATAACAGAAATATAATATCAGTTATGAAAAAAGAAAGGAGGGATGACACGATGAGTAAGAGAGAAACAAAGATTTGAAGGAGTTCGATTTTGCATCATTTCAGCAAGAGGCAATCAAGCAGTTAAAATCCGGCAAGCCTTAAAGTGGTAAAGAGGGAGTAATAACGCCGCTAATAAAACGGATTCTTGAGGCGGCGTTGGAAGGTGAGTTAGAAAACCACTTGAGTGATGAAAGAGAATCAGGCGGGAGAAACAGGAAAAACGGGTCAACATGCAAAACAGTGAAGACAGATCAAATAGCGTTTGAATTGGAGACTCCGAGGGATCGCAATAGTAGTTTTGAGCCTGAGATAGTGAAAAAGAGGCAGACCTATCCTGGTGACGCACTGGAGAGCAAAATCATATCCCTGTACGGTTTTGGGATGAGTTATAACGATATATCCAAGCATATAGAGGAACTTTATGGGATAGAGGTATCCCCAGCGAGTTTAAGTTCAATAACCGACAAAATAATCCCTGTAATAAAAGAGTGGCAAAGCAGAGCGCTTGAGGGAGTATATCCATTTGTCTGGATGGATGCAATTCATTATAAAGTAAGGGAGGACGGCCGAGTATGTCAAAAGGCTGCATATACGCTTCTTGGCATAAATCAGCGTGGATTAAAAGAAGCACTCGGTATCTATATATCCGAAAGCGAAGGAGCTAACTTCTGGCTTCAGGTGCTAAGTGATTTATCCAACAGGGGCGTAAAGGATATTTTGA